>PHDR01000382.1 GCA_002841035.1 Bacteroidetes bacterium HGW-Bacteroidetes-12
AGTATAACATGTCGCAAAAAACGGTTGAGACACTTGAGAAACGAACAGAGGAACTTAGCACTACAGTTGCTAAAGGACAGGTTGTTAGGGCTCGCGATATTGTTACTACAACAATAAATAGAAGAGGAAGAGAGGTGACAAGAGCACGCAATGTTGAAAAGATTAAGACCTGCTTCACCCTTTCGGAGAACACTATTGCCAAGGCCGGTTCGCGGGAGGTTTACATAAGAATATTGGGTCCCGATGGCTTTATTTTGGCCAAGGCCAATACCGACTTGTTCGACTTTGAAGGAGAAAAGATTGTTTTCTCTGCCAAGAGAGAAGTAGATTATCAAAACCAAGATGTTGACATGTGTGTTTTTTACGATAGCAATGGGGAACTAATTGCCGGAAATTACACCGTGAGTCTTTTTATGGATGGTTTTATGATTGGCTACGGAGAGTTTACCATGAAATAACTCCCTGCCTAATACCTTAATATAATATAACTCTATTTCTATTATTTCTTCAAGGCCTCGTCATCTCTGGCGGGGCTTTTCATTTTATGCGGAAGAAGTAAAGGTTTGTTTGTCGCGGTTAAATAGCTGTTAAGAGCTTGTTAGCTTTTGGGGGCTAATTTTTTGAAATTATTTTTTGGTTTAGTCGATGCTCTTATTGATTAATAAAAAATTTGGATTTTGAAATAGGTGAGGCAAAAAATTCGTTACCATTTTTTAACACTTTTTTAACCTTTCGGGTGCCTGTTAGCTTAGTATAAATTATTAGCAACAAAACACATGTCATACTTGTTAATAACATACGGAAGTTGTTGAGTTAAATGATTTACTGTTGTTAATATTGGTGTTAAAAGTTTGTTATCCCACATTTAATGGCGAATTTTGCAAGAGAAATGATTGTTTTTTTTCAACCCTTTTAACAGGATAACATCATTATAAGGTTTTAAAATTTTTATTAAAAAAAAGATAATAATATAATGGGTGTTGATAACAATTTTGAATTGGTTAAAGGTGGATTTGTAAATCTTCCTCTAGATCCTAACATTAATCTTGTAGAAGAAATTAACAGGATTAAGAAGGAGAAAAATGCGGTGATTCTTGCCCATTATTATCAAGAAAATGAGGTGCAGGATATAGCCGATTATATTGGAGACAGTTTGGGTCTTTCACAAAAAGCCGCCGAAACAGAAGCAGATATTATTCTTTTTGCTGGTGTTCATTTTATGGCAGAGACAGCCAAAATGCTTTCTCCCACAAAAAAGGTTTTAATTCCCGACTTAAATGCTGGTTGTAGTTTAGCAGATTCTTGTCCTCCCGAAGAGTTCGAAAAATTTGTCAAAGATCATCCAAATCATACAGTTATTACCTACGTAAACACAACAGCCCAAATAAAAGCCCTCTCCGATGTTTGTTGCACATCGAGTAATGCTGTTCAAATAGTAGAGAGTTTTAGTAAAGATACTCCATTAATTTTTGCTCCCGATAGAAATCTTGGAAATTATATTAAAAGGATAACTGGAAGAAATGATATGGTTGTTTGGGATGGAGCATGTCATGTTCACGAGGAATTTTCGTTGGAGAGAATATTAGAGTTAAAAAAAGAAAATCCTGATGCTAAATTAATTTCTCATCCAGAATGTCAAAAACCAATTCTTTTAGTTTCTGATTTTATTGGTTCAACTTCTGCCCTTTTGAATTTTGTTAAACAGGATAAATCGAAAAAATATATTGTGGCAACTGAGTGGGGAATATTACATCAAATGCAAAAGGCCTGCCCCGAAAAAATTTTTATTGCTGCTCCACCAAAGGATAGTTCATGTGGATGTAATGAATGTTCTTTCATGAAGTTAATAACTATGAAGAAGATTTATTTAACCCTTAAATATGAACTACCCGAAATTGTTTTAGAAGAAGAATTAAGAAAAAAGGCTGTAAAACCGATAGAAAAAATGTTAGAAATATCAAAAAGATTAGGATTAGTATAAAAATTGAAGATTACAATTTTTCTTACCTTTAGAGATTATTATACTAAAAATTAGATGGCACAATCGGACTTTATTAGAGATTTTAAATTAACCGAAACAGAGAGAGAATTAGAAAAAAAGGTGCGACCAGCAGAATTTCAAGAATTTTGTGGTCAGGATAAAATTGTAGACAATCTCAAAATATTTGTTCAGGCTGCCAAGATGAGAGGCGAAGCCCTAGATCATGTTTTACTTCATGGACCACCAGGATTAGGGAAAACAACTCTTGCCAATATTATAGCCAAGGAATTAGGAGTTAATTTAAGGATAACAAGCGGTCCAGTTCTCGATAAACCAGGAGATTTAGCAGGTTTATTAACTAATTTAGAG
>PHDR01000383.1 GCA_002841035.1 Bacteroidetes bacterium HGW-Bacteroidetes-12
ACTGACTGTGTTATTGCGTGTTTTGATGTTTTAGTTATCAATATATTAATTTGAAAATACTAGTTTTTTTAATATCTTTGCTCCTGCGAAACTTGAGTACATAAATATAGAATATTTAAAATTTGCGAATGATTTAGAGAAAAAAACTAAGAAACTAAATGATTATATGCAATTTTCAAGAGGCGTAGAATTCGGTTTCAAAAGTGATAAAGTCATTAATAACAAAGCAACAAATGAGTTTAAGCCAATTGTCTGTGGAGGGAATGTGACAAGATATAATATTGCTTTTGAAGCTAAATATTTTGTTCACGATAATGATAATATATCAATCTATAAATCAAAAATTATTTATGAAGAACCAAAAATTTTGGTTAGAAGAATAGGGAATTCTATAATAAGTTCATTTGATGCTTTTGGTTATTACAATGTTTGTGATGTTTATAATTTACAGACAATAGATAACAATAAGTATGATTTAAAAGTAATAAATGCTATTTTAAATAGTCGCTTAATAAATTTTTATTATGATACTAAATTTAAATCTGTAAAAAAATTATTTCCAAAAATACCAATTCAAAATTTAAAATTATTACCAATTCCTGATTTTAACCTTATAAACCAAGATAGGTTATTAGAAAAAGCCGACAAAATGCTTTTATTAAACCAACAACTCCAAGAAAAGAAAAACAAGTTTTTAAATCGGGTAAAAGATAATTTAGGGGCAATAGCCCCGACAAGGGGATTAATCCCCTTGTCCAATGCCCCCTTAATTGCCCCTTTGACTATAAAAATAAGCAAAAAATTAGAAACATTCTATGATTATGATTTTAAAACTTTTATTGGCGAAATTAGTAAAACCGCTGGGTTAACCCAGCGGTTTACTCTCGTTCAACAAGACGAGTGGGAAGAATATTTTACTGCCTATAAAACCGAAATAAACCAAATACAATCCGAAAGAGCAAAAACCGACAAAGAAATCGACCTTATGGTTTATGAGTTGTATGAGTTGACGGAGGAGGAGATTGGAATTGTGGAGGGGAGTTGAGTATATTAAACAAGGGATTGCAACCCCTTGTTAAACAATTATATAATATTGTTTCAGCTTTTTTGTATATTTCATTGCCATTTGCACTTATGAGTTTTTTGTATGATTTTAATTCAGAAAATTTGTATAATTTAATTATAGGTGTATTTATACTAATGTGGATTTTTGATTCATTTGCGTATATTACAGGTACATTAATTGGAAAACATAAAATGGCAATTAAGATTTCCCCAAAAAAAACATGGGAGGGATTAATTGGTGGAGCAATATTTTGTTTTACAACGGCATATATATTAAGTTTGTTTTTAAAAGTAGAAGTTTTGCAAACAAAGTTTCTACTTGTTTACTGGTTAATAATTGCATTAATAGTTGTAGTTATGGGAACTATAGGCGATTTGTTTGAGTCTAAATTAAAACGCAAAGCTGGGATTAAAGATACGGCTATTTTATTGCCAGGTCATGGAGGAATATTAGACCGCTTTGATAGTTTGTTATTTGTTATTCCATCGATTGTTGTTTTGTTGCTTGTTTTGTAATTGATTAGTTTCACCATAGAGACCACAGAGAACCACGGAGAAAAAAACAAAAACCCCCGTGTTCTCTGTGCTCTCTGTGGTGAATAAAACAAAAACCTCCGCGTTCTCTGTGCTCTGTGGTGAATGTTAAAAATAAGGGGATATATGTTCCCTTGCCCAAATAATAAAATATGATTCATAAACAAGGATATAAAATTATTGGATTTTTCTTTATTGCTATAGCAGTGATTGAGGTATTAATTTTTCTTTTCCTTCCATATTTTTATTTGCAATTAGTTTTACTTTTTGCAGGTATTCTTTTTGGATTATTTATAATGTTTTTTTTCAGAAGACCTATAAATAGAGAGTTTCATTTTAATGAAAATCATATAGTTTCAGGAGCAGATGGACGTATTGTTGCGATAGAAAAAATTGAAGATAAATGTTATTTTAATGATAATAGGATTCAGATATCTGTTTTTATGTCAATGAATAATATTCATATTAATTGGTATCCAATAAGTGGAGAAATTATACATTATCAGTATTGTCATGGCAAACATCTAATTGCGAAAAATCCTAAAGCATCTTTGAAAAATGAAATGACGGAATTTGTAATTAAAAGTACTGATAGAAAACTTGTGTTAATGAGACAGATTGCAGGGATGGTCGCAAGGAGAATAATATGTAATGCAAAAGAAGGATTTGCAATAAAACAAAGTACAGAAGCAGGAATAATAAAATTTGGCTCAAGAATAGATTTATTATTACCTTTAGATGTAAACATA
>PHDR01000384.1 GCA_002841035.1 Bacteroidetes bacterium HGW-Bacteroidetes-12
CCAGACCTGAAACAGAAGAATTGGTTCAATTAATTTTGCATGAAAATCCGTTGGCAACTTCTATTTTAGACATTGGAACTGGTTCAGGATGTATTGCATTGGCAATAAAGAAAAATTTACCTCAAGCAAAAGTTGAGGCTTGGGATGTTTCTGAAAAAGCATTAGCAATTGCGAAAACAAACGCAACAAAAAATAATTTAATTGTTGATTTTAAATGTGTTGACATACTTAATGTTGATGTTGCGTTACGTGAAAAATTTGATGTGATTGTAAGTAATCCACCTTATATTACTAAGGCAGAGCAAAAATTAATGGACAAAAATGTACTCGATTTTGAACCGCATTTGGCGTTGTTTGTTGAAAACAATAACCCATTGTTGTTTTATGAAAAAATATGTGATTTTGCTGTGAAAAATTTGAATGAAAATGGAAAAATTTATTTCGAAATTAATGAAGCTTTTGGAAATGAAGTTGCAGAATTATTGAGAAAGAATGGATTTCAACAAGTGGAAATATGTAAAGACATCAACGGAAAAGATAGAATAATTCGGGGTGTTTTTAATTAGAGTAAAGTCCACAGTTCTCTCCCGATAATTCCAATAGCTATCGGAATCGGGGTCAGTTAGCAAAGACTTCTGCAAAGTGTTGTTTTTTGCCAACTGTTGACTGAAGATTGAATACTTGATTGCAGAAAGTCATACGTTTACATTAAAGACAAACACTAACTAAAAAATTGGTTACTTAATAATTCCTTTGTTTTTCACAATAATATCTTTGGTCATTGCTTTTAAAACCTCTCCTGCCTGAATGATTAATGCTTCGGAAGGAGGGAAGGGTAGCGGACGGTTTGCATTTAATTGTTTTTGGGTTTCAGGCGATAGGGCAGCCAAATCGCCAAAAGCCAGTCCATAAAAATTTTCAAAAAATGCTTCTGAAACAATAGGGTCTGTTTTTATTAAATTGGATGATAGATTATCATAGTAATTTAAAGTTCCTGCTATTTTAGCTGCTTTTCTTTGTTGGAATCTTTTAACCGTACAACTAATTGTTTTGTATTTGGTTGTTTTAATATCGTTTCCTAAACTGTCTTTTTTTACATTTCCGTTGGCATCCAACACATAATCAAAACCATCAGGGATTTCTTTACTTTCACTAGAAACAGTTTCTTTTAACTCTTCAGGAGAAACAGCTATTAACTCCATATTTAAAATGATAGAGTAGTGATAAAGTAAAGTGGTGTCAATGTAGCTGTCGTAGTTTAACCAATTGGCATCTAAATCATCTACGTTAATATTTTGCACATTGTCCATCATGGCTTGAGGGGCAACAATGTTGGCATTATTTTCTATTCTAAAAAAAATCAAATTAAGCTAAAAGATTTCTCTAAAAAAGAAATACCCGCTTTCGCTAAATATTACCCTGATGTTGATTTAATAAAAGCTCAAGCTTTAAAATATAGAAAATATAAAAACATAATTATAGCCGCTCGTGGCGGATCTATCACAAGTTTTTATGCATATTTTGGAGCATTAAATAATGTTTCTTCAGGTAAAAAAGTGTATTTTGTTGATACCGCTGATCCTGATTTTTTATATAATGTTAAAAAATCTTGTACTAAGAAAGATACTCTTTTAATTGTTATAAGCAAATCTGGAAAAACAATTGATGTCATAGAAAATTACCTTTATTTTTCTTCTTTTGACAGCGTTTTTATTACTACGCCGGATTATAATCCTTTATATAAAATAGCTCAAAAAAGAAATATAGAAGTTTTATCTCATCCCGAAATAGGTGGTAGGTATTCTGGCCTTACCGCAACAGCGCTCTTGCCCGCATATCTAGTAGGAATTGATATTGCTAAACTAGCTGACGGTGCAAAAAAAGCTTATTCTGATTTTAGCCCAAAAAAGAAAAATAATAATGCTTTAAAGGTTGCTACCTGGCTTTATGAAAATGATAAAAAAGGTTTTGTTGATATCTATAATCCTATCTACTCTTCTGGTCTTAAATATTTTTCTGAGCTTATAATGCAACTTATCCATGAGAGTGTGGGTAAGAAAGGTAAAGGGCCATCAATAATACCTGTATCGGCTCCAGAATCTCAACATCATTCCAATCAAAGATACTTTGGTGGAAGAAAAAATATTCAAGGACTTTTTATTTATCAAAATGACTTTTTAAGAAATGAAAAGATAATGGTACCGAATGATATCTCAAAAATATCTTTAAGGGATCATGATTTATCTGTAATTAATAAACTGGAATTGAAAAAAGCAATGGCTGCCGAGTTTGCAGGTAGTTTTGAAGACTCAGTTAAAAG
>PHDR01000385.1 GCA_002841035.1 Bacteroidetes bacterium HGW-Bacteroidetes-12
CCGCAAGGTTCGCAAAGAAATCGCAATGTTCGCAATGTGCTGATTTTTAATTCTTTGCGTTCTTTGCGGAAAATCTTTGCGTTCCTTGCGGTAAAAAAAATACAATTTTTAGAAGTTCCCTTAAAGAATCATCAACTGTAAATACTTTTATTTTTTCCCCTGTCTCAATATTTTTTTCTCTATTATTTTTCTTCTTTGTTAAAATTAACACATCGATTTGTCCAAACATATTTGAAATCAAAAACAGATTGAATACAATAAATAAAATAAATACTTTCATGTGTTAATAATTTTGATTTTACAGGTCAGAACACCCAAAATATTATCATCTCTTTTCCGACAAGTCGGAACAAGTTGTGTGAGCGTTAACTTTCCGAATTATCGGAACGACTTGTTCCGAACTTGCTTCGGAAAGCGGTGGGTGTTTCATAATATTTGATTTTATCAAACTCAATGATTCACTATTAATTTTCTTGTAAAGATTGTTTGATTTTCTGTTATTAATGAATAAAAATAAACACCATTTGTCAAATTATATGTATTTATTTTTAAAGTTCCTTGATGATTTGTAATCTCTTTATCAATAATAACTGAACCTAACAAATCAAATACAACTAAGCTCGCATTAGAATTTCCCTGAGGTATTGAATAATTAAAATAAGCATAATCATTAGCAGGATTTGGATAAGCATCAGAAAATTTAATATCTTCCATCATATTAATACCCACAGAAGTAACTTGATAATTAACAACAACAGAAAGGGAATCGTTAATACTATCATTATCAAAAACCGTATAACGAACAACTGTTGTTCCAATATTTTTATTTGAAGTATAATGTCCGTCAAACATTGCACTATCTCCTGTCGCTAATGGAACAATGCCAGAAACATAAGTATTGGGCGGATAACACATTCCCCAACAAAAATCATTTGTACTTCCAACAACTTCGCTGACAAGATATTTCCTAACTTTACTATTTATAGAGCTACCAGAAATGTTTTTTATTGAAAGATGTGTTTCTAATTTTAATACCGAAGTGTCTCCAACAACGGTGTATTCCGCATCATTACTCAGTTGTCCATAAGTTTCATGTGTTACTTCAAAACTTTGTGAAAACAGATATGTGCTTGCAAATAAAATTAATAATAATGTTAATGTTTTTTTCATATGTTAATGTTTTTTGTAACTATTCAGCCATCCAAAGTTGCCACAGATTCACAGATTATAAAATAACTCCTTTTGTTATTAATGAGTTTTTATCAAACTTGACAATCAATCCTATGAACATTTAGATATTCTTTTTCTGAATATTTTATAAGTTTAATCTGTGAACTTAACGAAGTGATCTCACGAACACCTTTGAAAATAAAAAATATTGTGAGTAATCTGTGGCGATTTATTTTTCTGTATGAGTAGTTACATATTTTTGTAAAACTATTTTTTTGTAAATATATAAAATTTTTATATTATTGCATATATATTTTTAGACATTATTTTTAATAAAATGGTTGCTCCAAATTTTTCTATAAAGAACAATTAACAGAATTTGCACTTTGGTATATGTTTTGCAACTGATTTATTAATAGAAGTCCCTTTAAATTAAAATATTATGAGTAAAAAATGTATTTTATTTATTATTATTATTTTTTCTGTAAGTGTTTTGTCTGCACAGGAAAAAACAAAACTACCTTCCGTTGATTTAAAAACCCTTGAAGGTACGACTATAAATACTAGTGAATTTGGCAATGATGGAAAGCCTTATATTATTAGTTTTTGGGCTACTTGGTGCAAACCTTGCAAAAAAGAGTTAAATACTATCGCAGAAGTTTATGAAGAATGGCAAGAAGAAACTGGGGTTAAACTTATAGCAATTTCTATTGATGATTCCCGAACTGCTGGTATGGTAAGCTCTATTGTTTATGGGAATGATTGGAAATATGAGGTATATTTAGATTCAAATAGCGACCTTAAAAGAGCTATGAGCGTAAATATGATTCCTCATACATTTATTATTGATGGAAATAATAAAATTGTGTGGCAACATACTTCATTTTCCGAAGGGAGCGAAATAGAACTTATTAATCTTATTAAAAAACTTAATGCGGGAGAAGATATATCTTCTAAACATTGAATATTTTATATATTGTAACTACTCACCCGCATAAAATAAATTATTAAAGTAACTACTCAGCTATCCATAGCATCAGGGCAAACGCATGAAACAATTTCATTTCCCCCTATTTAATTTTGGCGACATTTTTGTTCAATTACCTATTATAGTAAGTATATAACAACCTGCTA
>PHDR01000022.1 GCA_002841035.1 Bacteroidetes bacterium HGW-Bacteroidetes-12
TGTTAGATAATACAAAATAGGAAATTCACTTACTGCTTTTCCACCTTCACTTGCCAAATTAAGGTTTTTTGGTTCAAAAAAATTCATTCCAAATTTATAGTAACCTATTACAAATGAAAGGCAATCGGTTTGACGAATGAAATGTATTCCTTGTGGAGGAAGGAATAAGATGTTGTGAAAGCCGTAAAAGAAATATACACTAAGCAATAAAATAACAAATAAGATAGCTTGTTTTATTGGGGTATCAGGTATAAAAGAAAGAAGCTTCAACTGGAAATGAAGGTTAGTTTACAATTAATTTTCCTGTACTAATAATTTCGTCCTCTTTGAATAGTTTGAAAACATAAAATTGTTTGGACAGTTGACTTAAATTTAATGTTGTTGAAGTATTGGTTATTTCTTTTTTTAGTATGGATTTACCTTGTAAGTCATAAAGTTCAAAAAAATAGGGTGTGTTTCCTTTTATTTCTGATATAGAAATCATTAAAAATTGTTGTGTTGGATTAGGATAAATGGAAATGATAGAATTGTTTTTAGTGTCATTTATTGTTAAAGGAATACTATCGTTAAAGGTAATAAGAATAATGGGTTGGTTCGCAAAAATAGTGTCAACACGAACTATAAAAACATCATTTAGCCCATTTCCATAAGAGTTTGTTGTACCTAGCATACAAAAATTACCATTTAAACCTATGGCGAAACTTTTAAACCATTCATCTAGACTGGTTCCATAGGTCGGACTGATGCCCACCCACCATCCAGAAGCTCCTATGTAAAAAAGTTCAGCGTCTTTTCCTCCTGCACCAGCGGCTTTTGTAAATCCGACATTAATTAGGTTTCCTATGTTGTCTTCATACACTTCGAATATTTCTTCTTCTCCAGGATTGCCAAAGTTACTTTGCCAAATTAATGTTCCATTATTGTCAGTTCGAGCTAAATAAAAATCCTTATCATTATTAGCATTATAACTGGTTGTTGTTCCGGCAATAACATATTCTCCATTGGCTGTTTCAATCACAGAATTAGCCATATCATAGCCATTTCCTCCTCCGTAAGCACTATCCCAAAGGAGTTGACCTGTTTTTGAAAGTTTTATAATATAAGCTTGTGTTGAATCTGTTGTGGTATTTGTTAATCCAGCAATAACGATGCTACTATCGGAAGTTTCAATAATGGAATTTCCTTTGTCAATTAAATTTCCACCTATGGTTTTTGTCCAAAGTGTATCTCCATTTTTATTGGTTCTCACCACAAATACATCCGATTGACCAGCGGTGTTGTTATAAGTTTCTCCGCAAAATACAAAACCACTATCGTAAGTGATGGTTAAATCATACACAAAATCCCAATCATTGCCTCCGTATCTTTTTGTCCACTCATAATTTCCTAAACTATCTCTTTTCATTAAAACTGCATCATAACCACCATTTCCATAACTGTTTGAACTTGTTGCAGTAATATATCCTTTATCGTAAGTTTGTTTCACAGCATAGCCCCAATCGTTGTTTGTTCCGCCTAATGAGTAGCTCCATTCAATATTAATAAGCGAATCTACTTTGAGTAAATAAACATCTGTATTTCCTGTTGTGTTGGTAGAATTTGAACCAATAATTATATAGCCTCCGTCCGATGTTGCTTCAATGGATTCTCCAACATCAATACCTATTCCTCCAAAAGTATAGAGGTGAGCTATGGTGTCGGATTGAGCAAATCCAAAAAATGGTAGTAATAAGAATAGTAGGTGTGTTAGTTTTTGCATTAAAATTATATTGTATAGTTACAAATTTACTTAAAATTGAGCTTTTATTCCTACAAAACCGCTATTGGCAAATGAAGTTGAAGGAGAAATAAACGCATCAATATTATTGCTGCCCAAAAATAAGGTATAACTGTTTTTTAGTTGATATGCCAATGCTAATCCTAAATTTAGTTTTCCATATCCTCCATAAGAAACATGAGCTCTGGTAATAAAATTTTGGGAAACAAAATAAGAGGTGTTGGTATAAAACAATGGAAAATAATTTGCTAAAATCCGATAATAAATTCCTCCGTTAAATTGCCATTTATCATTGATGTATTTAGTGTAATCAATAGTAAATGAGGTTGGAAGTGCCATGGAATAGCTTCCTTTTTCTTGCGTGGTGTTAATACTATTAATCAACGAATCTTTGGAAATGTCTGACAATAAACTATCGTTCAAATCAAAGATATTATTTACGATTATTCCTTCAAAATGAAAAAGGCTATCGGTTTCATATTTTAACGATTGTTTGTTCCATTGAATAAACCCTAAATCTTTAATTCCTAAATGAATTTTATCTCCGTTTTTTAGAAAAAATTGGGAAAATAATTCAGTAGAAACTCCAAAGCCATTCCAAGCACCAAATCCTTTTTTTGCAGTGTCGCTTGTGTTGTATAGATAATTAATGTCTAAGTCAATTTCCCTACCATATTCTTCCGTAAACAAGCTTCCTCGGGGCACGGTTATAGCAAAGTGTTCTTCTGCTTTAATAAATGAAACAATTGCCCCTTCAGTTGCCATTTTCCCTTGTTTTTTTTTGTGAGAGATAAAACCAATATTCATTTGTTGGTATTTAAAATAGCTAAAATCGGTATTGCCAATGTTAATGGTTTTTCCTGCAAATTGTTTGTTGCCATCAAAAGTAAATCGAAATAAATCGGACGAAAACTTGCTGTCAGCGTGTTCTTTTTGACTCAACCCTACAACAAGTGAAATATTTGTTTTTCCTGCCAGTGTATCAAATGGAATGGCAACATTTAGATGATATTCCAAATCGCCTCCTAATCTATTGTTGTTAGAAAGATTATTATAAACATCATTTTTAATTGTTTTGTCTATTTTGCCTCCAAAAACGAATTTATTGAGCATTTCATTGTTCATCACATTAGAGCCATAATTGTAATAAACCTCACTTGAAATGGTTAATCGTTGAATGGTATCTTCAAAAAACTGATTGTTGTATTGAGCATTACCATAAACACCTAAAAAGCAACAACTGATAATTAAAATCAACTTTTTCATTTTACTAGCTTGCTTATTTTAGGTTGACATTATAGGTGAAATCCCCCACTATTTTAAGGTCTAGTTGATAGCCTTCATAAATTTTTACAAATTGAGGTTGACCTATGGTGGTAAAGGATACTTTAACCGCAATTTTTTTGGCATTATATAAGTCATTAATGGTAGAATTGGTTAGCGAAAACCTCAGTATTGATGCTTGTTTTGAAGTAACTCTTAAATTACTATTTAAGGGAGCTGCTTCAATTTTTGATGGTGAAGAAATGATTGAAAGTGGTTGATTGAATGCATCAAAAAGTTGAAGTGAAATAGCTGCATTAAACGGAAATCCATTTTCGGCAAAAAGTACTAAATCTCCATTTAATATTTGACCTGATGAGCTTTCCTTGTCTAAGTCAACATCAATGGTATCAACAAGCGTTAGGTTGTTGGCTATTATTGACAATGGAAATTCCACATTCAAATTTGCTTTTAAGGGATGGTTTTTAAATACAAAATCATTGTTGCCCGAAAGATTTCCAAATGGATTGATGTGTAAGTTGATATCAAACAACAGTTGGTTTGGAAAAATTTCTATTAATTGGTCGATGTTTGAGTTGCTTGTGCTGATAAGCGTATTCAAGTAGGTATAATTAACTTCTGGAACAGAAAAAGTTTGGAGTGCCCTGTTAATGTTAAGCGAATTTCCAATAATTGGGTGCATAAGGGGGACATTAGCTGAAGTGCTTGTGTTTATAGAAGTAAGTTGATTTAGTGTGATTTGAGCATCAACACCTATCCCATTTTCAAAACTCAAATTTACATCAACTTGGTTGAGGTCAAGTGTTCCTGCGAGGATTCTGCTGAAAGCATTAAAATCGGTAGTTTCTGGACCAAAATGATACTGTTGATTACCAAAATAACCACGCACAAAAGAAGGAACAACCCCAATTAATTTATTGGAGATAGTAATTTTCTCTCCTGCCTGAACTACTACTGGACCTGCAGCAAGTGTGTCTAATTTTCCAACTGCTCTGGTTACAAAAGTATTTATTTTGGTTCTTGAAATACCCGTTAAATCTAATTCGTAGCCACTAATATCAATACTTGTAGTAAAATAACCTGCCTGAGTCGTTGTTCCTGCAGGGATTAATTCTTGTAAAATCAAGGTATCACCATTTTTTGTGGCGATTGGAATTGTATAGGTTATAATTACTTTTTCTTTGATTTCACTCCATATTTCTAGCTCTATCTTTCCTGATTCTATTGATGCAAAATTAAGTTGAACTCCATTGCTTACGCCAAGTGTTGTTTCTTTATCGGTGCTATAAAAAGCATCACCTGGTGATGGGAAAGTAGAAATAGGAATTGAAAATATTTCTGTGATGTTGGTATCAGGAATTCTAAAAATAGAATCCATATCAACATCAAAAAGACTGGTTTGGTAAACAATTTTTAGCGAAGTATCTGGGTTAGTTGCCAACACAGAATCGGGCAATAAGTTGTCTAATGTTAATGATGTTTTCACTAAAGGAGCTAGCAAATCAACATCCCAGTTTGGGCGTTCAAAATCTTTTCGACATGAAAAAAACAGCACAACAATTAATAAAAAACTTATTTTATAACTCTTAATCATAAATGTAAAGATAAGTTTTTTATTAAAATAAACGTCTTTTGCTTAATTAGGAAATAAATGCAATCAATTGATAGGTTAATTTTTCAACCATATTCCATTCGTTTGATTTCCTTTTTCAGAAATTATGGAATAATAATAAGTTCCTTTAGAAAATTGAGAGGTGTTTATTGTTAGTTGAGTTGAATTCCATGTTTTTTCAATTAATTTATTTCCTATAACAGAATAAATACGAACAATTGCTTTGTCAACACCTTCTCTTTCGATGGTAAAATTAGCATTACCTGGGTTAGGATAAACACGAATGTTAGCAGAAGAATTAATTTGTTCAGAGATTCCTACTATTACAATGGGATTACAAACAGAAGTATCAGAACAACTACTATCCAAAACAATAACGGCATAACTTCCTGAAACTGTTGGAACATAAGTTTGATTTGTTGCTCCAGAAATGATGGTGTTTCCATCGCAATTTATCCACAGGTAGGAAGCACTAGTGTTTGAGTTGTTCGCAATTAAAGTATCTCCATTAACAGAAACAGAAACATCGATAGTATCTAGTACAGATAAATTTGTAATAATGGTACTATCGCAGCCCAAAGCAGAAGTCATTACATCTGTATAAATTCCTGTAGAATCGTAGGTGTTTGTTCCAACAGTTATTGATTGTCCATTACAAATACTAAGTATATTATTCGTACTAATAGGTGCTAAAACTGTTAAATTTGTTATCACTGTGCTATCTAAAAAATTAGATGCTGTTAATATATCTGTATAAACTCCTGTAGAACTGTAGGTATTTGTTCCAACAGTTATGGATTGCCCATCACAAATGGTAATGTTTTGGTTGGTTGTTATTCCTAAAAATCCGAAAGTGAAAACTGCCGAAGACGTTGCAATTGCATTGGAAAGCACATTTCCAGCATTAGAAGCCGTGCACAAACCCGTTACGGTACTATTTTCATTAAACCAAGCTGTTCCATCCCATCTTGCTAAGGTTACTACTGCACAATTAGAAATTCCACTTGAAGTAGCATTTTCCCAATAAATTCCAACCTGCGTGTTGTTTGTTGTGTTGAATTTATCGAGCTTCCAATATTCTATATTACTCACTCCATTTAAAGGAGCGTTAAATGGCGTTGTTGATGAAAAAGAAGTGTTAAAATATTCAGCCACAAATTCACTGTTAATGTTTGTTGGAGCAGAAATTTCTAGTCTTCTCCATAAGCCATTTTTACCAATAGGAAAAACAAAAGCATCGTTTCCAATTTTTTTAAAAGGTCCATTTACAAAACTTGAAGCATTTCCGGGTGTTGATGTTGCGTTGTCAATTAACGTAATGGAATTGGTTGCAGAACTTGTTATAACTCCATTGGTTAAGGATAGTGTGTTGTTAACTTGAATAGCTTGGTTTAGGGTTATGCCTTGAATTGAAGAGTTGTTAGTGATAAGATTATGAAAGGTTGTTGGTGTTGAGCCTGCTATGGATTGAGCGTTTGTTCCCGTTAATGAAACGGTGTTTAAATTTTGATTAAATGTTCCATTATTGGTAAAATTTCCTTTTACATTTATGTTTGTAGGGGTTGTATGAGTTAAGGAATTTGAGGTGTTTATGTTAACAGAATGAAAATCATAAATTCCTGTTCCTTGCAAGGTGGTTGTTCCATTAAAATTGATGGTCGAAAAATTTCCAACCAACACTCCATTATTGTTTATTGTATTGATATTAGAAATATTGAATGTTGAGCCTCCTCCCAAGTGTAAAATGGTATCTGAAAGGGAAAGTGTTTCGATTAATGCTCCACTATAATTAAGCTGTACAATACCTGCAATTCGAAGATACATATTTACCGTACTTCCTGTTAAGTTTACTATATTTCCACTAATTGTAGCTGTTCCTGCTAATAAATCCATTTTAGGGGTGCCTGTTCCTGGTGCAACACCAAACCAAACTATATCTCCATCCACAAACAGCGTTCCCCCATCCATAAAAAATGTTGGAGTATAATTTCCAACTTCATTTTCAAATTCGAGTTCAACACCAACAGTTACTGAGCCATTTATTAAAAAAAACAAACTCGATTGAGTAGCGTTTCCATCAACAATAGCTAATGTTTGAGCTACATTTAGCACCCCTCCTGCCATGGTGCATTGCCCGCCTAGTTCAACAATGAATCGTTGGCCAGAAGTTACAGTACCATTGTTGATATTACATGTTGCATTATCTCCTATGATTAGCCGTTGATCTACATTTAATACACCTCCATCAACAGTTAAATTGGCTCCTAAATCAATAAATAATCGACCATTATTTCCAGGGGCAATAGCTACTGTTCCTGTTTGAATTAATAGGGATGAGTTTGGGTTTACTACTGAAACATTATCGCCCGTTGTTAAATTTGCTTGAATTGTCAACAAAGCTCCATTTGCAACAGTAATTTGATTCGGAGTGAAAACGGAATTTGTGCTTATGATTGGCGAAACAGCATTTCCAGTGTAGTTTGCTGGATTTATGGTGATATTAACTCCGTTTAAAGGCCAAGAAGACCAGTTGGCTGAATTATTCCAATCAGCATCTACATTTCCCGTCCAGTTTTGGGAAAACAGTGTTGTAGAAATTAATAAAAGTATAAAAGTCGTAATAAAAATATTTTTCATAAATGTTAGAATATTTGATTTTTTGTAAAAATAAGTTTTTTTATTTTCTATCAATATAAAAACTATTTGCTTGAGCCAATGAAGTTACTATCAAATCATTAATACATAAATTATCGGGAAGCGTTGTGGTATAATAAATAATAGAGGCAATATCTTGTGCCGTCATGGGTTGATAGCCTTCATATACTTTTTTTGCTTTTTCTTTATCTCCATGAAAACGCACTTCAGAAAATTCGGTTTCGGCAGCTCCAGGGTTAATTTGGGTAACTTTTATTCCGTGTTCTAATAATTCTATTCGCATGGCTTTAGATATAGCATCAACAGCGTGTTTACTCGCACAATATACATTTCCATTCAAATAAACTTCCTTTGCTGCAGTTGAACCAATATTAATAATGTGTCCTTTTTTTTGTGCTATCATTAGTGGCATAATAGCTCTTGAAACATACAACAATCCTTTCACATTGGTATCTATCATTTTATCCCAATCGGCAATATCTCCATCCTGAATTTTACTAAAACCACTTGCTAAGCCTGCATTGTTTACCAATACATCAATTTTTTTCCAACTTTCGGGTAATGATGCAATTGCATTTGCAGTTTCTTCAGCATTTCTAACATCAAAGCACAAAGGCAATGACCTTACATTATATCTATCTATTAGCTTATCTGCTAAATCAATTAATTTATCTTTTCTCCTTCCTGTAACAATTATGTGGCAGCCATTTTGTGCAAATAATTTAGCGGTTGCTTTTCCGAAGCCAGAAGTTGCTCCTGTTATTAAAACTATTTTATTCATTTGATGTTTTTTTGATTCAAATTAGAATGTAAAGTTAGTATATAAATACCAAAACATTCCTAAATAGAGTCCGTCTTTTAATTTAACGAGGATTTGTTGTGGTTCAGTAATAACAAAAATAGTAACTTTGAAAACCAATATCATCTACTATGAACATACTGCTTAAAAACGCTAAAATTGTCAACGAAGGAAAAATAACTCATGGACATATTTTAATTGAAAACGAATACATTTCCACTATTTTTTCTCTTTCGGATGCCATTGCTGTTGATGAGCAAACAATAGAAGTGATAGATGTTCATAACAACTATGTTTTTCCAGGAGTTATTGATGACCAAGTACATTTTAGAGAACCAGGTTTAACACACAAAGCAGATATTTATACCGAATCTAGAGCTGCGATTGCGGGAGGAATAACTTCTTTTATGGAAATGCCCAATACTGTTCCGAATACACTTACTCAAGAATTATTGGAAGAAAAATATGCTATTGCGGCTAAAAATTCAGCAGCCAACTATTCTTTTTTTATGGGGGCTTCTAATGATAATTTGGAGGAAGTACTAAAAACCAACCCCAACAATGTTTGTGGAGTAAAAATTTTTATGGGTTCATCCACAGGCAATATGTTGGTGGATAAAAAAGAAGTATTGGAAAATATTTTTGCGAACTGCAAAATGCTCATTGCCACACATTGCGAAGACGAAGCGACCATCATTGAAAACACGAAAAAATACAAAGCAAAATATGGAGATGATATTCCTATAAGTTGTCATCCGCTCATTAGAAGTGAAGAAGCGTGTTATCTTTCTTCTTCTTTTGCGGTAGCGTTAGCTAAAAAACACAATACCCGATTACATATTTTACATATTTCTACAGCCAAAGAGTTAACGCTTTTTGATAATACGTTGCCATTAAAAGAAAAACGCATCACAGCTGAAGCTTGCGTACATCATTTGTGGTTTTCTGATGAAGATTATGAGGAAAAAGGAACCTTAATTAAGTGGAATCCGGCAGTAAAAACAGCTCATGACAGAGATGCTATTTTACAAGGTGTGTTAGACAATAAAATTGATATAATTGCTACCGATCATGCTCCTCATACCTTAGAAGAGAAATCCAACAGTTATTTTAAAGCTCCTTCGGGCGGACCATTAGTACAACACGCCTTGGTAGCTATGCTTGAGCATTACCACAACGATAAAATTAGTCTGGAAAAAATTGCTGAAAAAATGAGCCATGCCGTTGCCGATTGTTTTCAAATTAAAAAAAGAGGTTATATAAAAGCAGGTTATTTTGCCGATTTGGTAGTGGTAGATTTAGATAATCCTTGGACAGTAGCAAAAGAAAATCTGTTTTATAAATGCGGCTGGTCACCTTTTGAAGGAACTACGTTCAAATCTAAAGTGTTGCAAACTTTTGTAAATGGAAATTTAGTCTATAATTTTGGACAAATTGATGATGATATAAGGGGAAAAAGATTGACTTTTAATCGTTAATAAATAAAATATAAAATGAAAAAATTATCCATCGTGTTAGTGCTTTTTGCTTTTATTAGCTGTACTTCTACAAAAAACACTTCTACCACAGAAAAAAAAGAAGAAACAAAACAACCATCTAATACAGTAACTCCCGAAAGAAATTCAAGAGGCTATGAAGTGAAATAATATTTTCACTAACTGTCATTCAGGAGGAACCTTGTTGAGTAGAGGCAAGATGTCCCAAACTATAAATAAGTAACCTTGAAAGGAAGGTTTGCTATTGTATTAAGTTATTTGCTTTAGACTAAATATAGTGAGAAGCCACAAAGCTTGATAACGCAATGACTTACCAATTACCGTCATTCCTAAAATTTTTGAGGTACGAAAAAAATTGTCAGGAATCTATGTCGGTTCAATTAATTAGCCTGTTTTTTTAATTTCTCATTAAAAAACTAAAAAAATAGTTGTATAACTAAATTTTTAGTTGTATATTTGCCTTATGATAGAATTAACTAAAGCAGAAGAAGAAATTATGCAAGTAGTTTGGCAGTTAAAAAATTGTTTTGTTAAAGAAATAATTGAACAACTTCCAGAGCCTAAACCTGCATATAATACCGTTTCAACAATTGTAAGAATATTAGAACGAAAAAAATTTGTAAGTTATAAAGCATTTGGAAAAACACACCAATACTACCCTATTGTGAATAAAGAAGAATATTCCAAATTTAAAACTAACAACTTGCTGAGCAACTATTTTGGCGGATCAGCAGAAAAAATGATGTCTTTCTTTATAAAAGAAAAGAAAATTGATTTAAAACAGATGGATGAACTACTTAAATCTATAAAAAATGAATAGTATGGAATTTATATATTTACTAAAAAGTACGTTAATTTTTAGCGTTATGTACTTATGCTATCATTTACTGTTTAGCAAAACAACTTTTTTTCAGTTAAACCGATTTTATTTATTGGCTATCATCCCTATTTCTTTGGCATTGCCTTTTTTAAATATTTCTAATTCCGCTATTATAGAAAATACTTTTTTAGCTGAATTACCTGAAATTACAATAAACTCAAATCAACAAGCTGTTAGTAATTCCGTTATAAATTGGAAAAATATTTATTGGACAATAAGCATCTCTTTAATAGCTTGGTACTTTTATAAATTAACTCGATTGGTTTGGCTAATCATTAAATTAAGAAAAGATATAACTAAAAACATTCTGCCATTTTCCTTCTTCAACTTTATTTATATCCCTAAAAGCATCGATAATGAATCAAAAAACATGATTTTAGATCACGAAAAAATTCATGCTAAAGAACTTCATTCACTTGATATTTTAATTTACGAATTGTATAAAACACTATTTTGGTTTAATCCATTGGTTTGGATAGCCCTAAAAAATGTAAAGAATAATCATGAATTTATTGCCGACAACATTGTTTCTCAATCAAATAAAAAACACTATTTCAATGTATTGATAGCCCAATTATTGGGTGCCAATTGCAGCGATTTAGTAAATAATTTTAACAATCAATTATTAATCAAAAAAAGAATAGCTATGATGAAAACACAAAAAACAAACAGCATTAAAGCACTAAACTACTTATTAATAATACCAATAATGGTAATCGCTTTAATGGGTGCAGCAACTTTAAATGCACAAGAAAGTAATGCTAAAACAGTTAAAAAAGCTGACAAAATTTACGAACTTGTTGACCAAATGCCCGAGTTTAAAGGGGGGATGGATGCCCTAATGAAATACTTGGGTAACAATGTTACTTATCCTGAAAAAGCCAAAGAAGAAAAAATTGATGGAAAGGTTTATGTTTCTTTTGTAGTTAATAAAAAAGGAAAAGTTACGCAAGTTAAAATAGAAAAGGGACCAGATGAGTCTTTAAACAAAGAAGCATTACGAGTAATTAATAAAATGCCTGATTGGACTCCAGGAAAACACGAAGGCAAAAATGTAAATGTTAAAGTGAATTTACCAATTGCGTTTAAACTAGAGGATAAATAGTTTAATATTAATACAAACAAAGAAGTCGTCTCAACACTAAAATTTTGAGGCGATTTTTTTATTTTCATACTTTTCAAACTCCTAAGTATTTTAGGCACTTTAAGTATTCCTAAGTACTTTTTATCCAAGTTCTGTGTAAAAAAACCAACTTATTCCATCATTTTTCATCACCTTTGTTAACTTAAAAATATTAGCTACAAAAACATGAACAAATTAGTACTATCGCTTTTAGCATTCGCTTTCATTTTAGGTTGCAAAACCACCGAAACAATTACACTTCCTGAAAGGATTGTTGAAATTGAAAACCCTAACAAAAAACCCGTTGAGCGTCCGATTTACCAAGCTTCTTACACCAAAAAAGTAGATTTAATTCACACCAAATTAGCCGTTAATTTTAATTGGGAAAAAGCTGAACTTTATGGTAAAGCCAATATTATTTTACGTCCGTATTTTTATGCTACCAATAAACTAGAATTAAATGCACGAGGAATGGATATTCATCAAGTAGCATTGGTTGAAAAGGACAACAAAAAACCTTTAGATTTTACTTACGATAGTTTACTTATAACCATAGCATTAGATAAAATTTATACACGAAACGATACACTTACCATTTTTATAGATTATACTGCTAAACCCGAAGAACTAAAAACAGGTGGTAGCAATGCCATTTCTTCCGACAAAGGATTGTATTTTATCAATCCAAAAGGAGAAGAAAAAAACAAAATGCCTCAAATTTGGACACAAGGAGAAACAGAATCTAATTCCGTTTGGTTTCCAACCATTGATGCTCCTAACCAAAAAATGACGAATGAAATTGCTATTACAGTAGCAGAAAAATATGTAACACTTTCTAATGGTATTTTAATAAATTCTGAATTAAATGGAAATGGAACTAGAACCGATTTTTGGGAAATGAATCAGCCTCACGCTCCTTATTTGGTAATGATGGCAATAGGTGAATACAAAGTGGTGAAAGACAAATGGAGAAACATAGAAGTAAATTATTATGTAGAAGAAGCGTTTGAACCTTATGCTAAAGATATTTTTGGATTAACACCTGAAATGATAGAGTTTTATTCCAATATATTAGGAGTGGATTATCCTTGGCAAAAATACCATCAAGTAGTGGTGCGTGATTATGTTTCTGGAGCAATGGAAAATACTTCGGCAGTTATATTTGGCGATTTTGTTTATCAAACCAAAAGAGAATTAATAGATGGTAGCAGTGGTGAAGATGTAATTGCTCATGAATTATTTCATCATTGGTTTGGTGATTTGGTTACTTGCGAATCATGGTCTAATTTACCATTGAACGAATCTTTTGCTACGTATGGCGAGTTTTTATGGAATGAATATAAATATGGAAATGATAAGGCTGCACAAGGTCTTCAAGCTGATTTGAGTGGTTATTTATCGCAAGCCAAACAAACAGGACCAAAAGACATGATTCGTTTTGATTACAAGGATAAAGAAGATATGTTTGATGGACATAGTTATCAAAAAGGCGGAAGAATTTTGCACATGCTCAGAAAATATATGGGTGATGAAGCCTTTTTTGCTTCCTTGAAATTGTATTTAGAAGAAAATAAATATACCGATGTAGAAATGCATCAGTTGCGTTTGGCTTGCGAAAAAATTACGGGCGAAGATTTGAATTGGTTTTTTAATCAGTGGTTTTTTGCCAAAGGACATCCCGTGTTGGATATTAATTATGAATACAATGATTCTACTAAAATTCAAAAAGTTATTGTTGAACAAAAACAAAATCTTGATGAAGTTCCGCTATATAAATTGCCTTTCAACATTGATATTTATGCCAATGGAAAAAAAACAACCAAAGAAGTGGTAGCAGATAAAATAATGAATGTGTTTGAATTTGAGGTAAGTACAAAACCAGATTTGGTGAATGTTGATGCCGATAAAATGTTACTTTGTGAAAAAACAGACAACCACGAATCTATAGAAGAATGGGCCTTTTTATATCAACCAACAGCAAATTATGGAGCTTTAAAAATGAATTATTTAGATAAATATGAAGCCATATCTAAATTACAAAAATCGAAAGAAGAAACTGCCATTACCACACTAATAAAAGCATTAAATGATGAATATGAGGGCATTAGAAATTATGCATTAGGAAGTATAAAAACAGCAGCTAATGCAAAACCAATAGAAACAAAAGAAGCATTATTAAAACTTGCAAAAGAAGACACTAATTCAAAAGTAAGAGGTAATGCAATTGGGGCATTATCAAAATATTTTGCTGGTGAAGATGGTGTTGAAGATGTTTTCCTAAACGGAATCAACGAACAATCATATTTTGTGATTGGAAAATCGTTGGCAGCAATTTCAATCACCAACGGAAAGTTAGCAATGAAATATGCTAAAACCTTTGAAGAAGAAGATAACGCAACATTAAGTGGGGCTGTTTCAGGAATATATGTTGAACATGGAACAGAAAAACAGTTGGATTATTTTATGAATAAAGCTGAAAAAATTGATGGTTTTGGAAAATATGGATTTATGATGTCTTTCAATAGCTATTTGAAGAAGCAAGATAATGCAACAGTGAGCAAAGGGTTGGCTACAATAAAAGAGGTTGCTTTAAATGAGAAAATTTGGTGGATACGTATGCTAGGAATTAATAGTTTATCTGATTTAGATGGAATATATTCCAACAGAATTCATATTGCAGAAGCCGAATTGAAAACAGCCGAAGTTGGTTCCGAAAAAGAACAAAAACTCAGAAATTCTATCGATGAAGATAAAAAATTGCAACAATCTATTTCTAAAATTTTAGAAGAAGTAAAAACAAAAGAAGAAAACCCTCGTTTAAGGAGCATGTTAGGACTTAAATAAAATTATACATATATGAAAAAATTAATTACACTTGGACTTATTCTATTTTCTGGAGTTATTTTAGCTCAAAAAGTTAATGTAGAAAATGCAAAATATAAATTCATAAGCGGTGAAAAACATGCTTTGAAAGTAAATATATTTACAGATGACATAAAAGATATTTTAAAAGCATTTCAAAAAGAATTAGAAAAAAATGTAGGAACAGTAACCGAACAAAAAAAAGAGTTAATCTTAGATAATGTTGTTATCAAATCTATTACAGAAGATAAAATAGATGCTTATGTTGCTGTGAAAAAGATGAAAGACAACACATCCGAATTATATGTTTCTTTTGAAATTAACAATGAAATTATAGAACCTAAATCAAAAGCCTATAAAAAAGCAGAACAATTTATGGAACAATTATCTAAGGATATTTCAATAGTGGTAATAGAAAAAGAATTAGAAAAAGAAGAAAAAGCACTGAAAAAGTTGCAAGATAAAGTAAAAGATTTGGA
>PHDR01000386.1 GCA_002841035.1 Bacteroidetes bacterium HGW-Bacteroidetes-12
TTGTAAAAATTATTAATGCAATTTTTTTCATAATAATTATTGTTAATGTAAGTGTATAGAACCTTATGGCACTATATTAAAAATGAATTTAAAAACCCTTTATGATAACTAGTTCTCCACAATAAGTCTCTTCATTAAATATGAGAGATTTCACAGGAGGAAAATCCAGAATGACAAACTTACATGCTCTGCCCTCCTGTAGGTGAGCAGAGCATGTAGTAAAGACGAAACTATTATTCCTTTAAAAATAGTTGTCAAAAGATTTTACTCTGCTGAATGGCAGATCGAAATGATGTTAGCAATAAAAAATTGGTACTGTAAAAATTAAAAAATGTACCTAATTGAAAGTGCTCCACCATCGGCCCAAAAACCAGAATAACCAACAAAGTTGAAAGCGGGTTTCCAGTCGATACTAATGTTAATAGGTAGTTCTACAAAATTGTATTCTAGTCCAAGTATTCCATCTACACCTACAACTGTATAACTTTCACCTGCAGTTCCCCAGTATTTATTGGTATTATCGCCGTCCCAGAAGCCAACGTGTCCACCAAATCCGATGTACCAGTTTAACCGTTCGGCCTGAAATGCTCTTCCGTGAACTTCGTAAAGAAGGGTTAATTCAAGCCCCTTCCATCGGCTTGCAATTATTCCCTCAAAGGCTGCCTTTGAAGTAACAAAATGCTTAATAGTTAAACCATTTGCAAAGCCTCCACGAAAACCGATCCCAGTGTTATAATCCTGAGCATTGCTAAATAAGTAACTGCTTAATAATAGCAGAATGGTAAATCCAATTTTTTTCATCGTATTTGGTTTTTTGTTTCCTACTCGTAAGGCTTTTCGGTTTCGCCCCCATTTCTGTAAACTGAATGGGACAATTACATCTTTTTATGAAAATTATTTATAAGTAATTTTCTTTTGTTGCTACTATGTGTTGATTGTTGTAAGCAAATTGCTACAAATTATTTATGATACTTCTAAGTTCATCTACTGATTTTCCAACCTTATAGCTCAACATTTCAATCATCTCATACTCTTTACCTTCATAAAAATTTAAATCCTCATCGGCTATGAAAGGGAACATCTGTTTTAGCTTGGTTTTTTTCTTGTTCCAGAAACCAACCTTTGAGTTACTAGCTGTTTTTACCAAAGAGTTATCCATAGTGGTAGATTTTGAAATTATTAGAAATGTTACGCAACAAATGTACCTTGCTGCACCTTCTTAATTATTACACAAATACTAAATTGATTTACATATTTCACAGATATAGGCATGCGCCATTGATAAGACATTTTGATTATTTACTCATTTTTTCCAATAGTTTTTTTCGCGATAAGAATATTCTGCTTTTCACTGTTCCAATGTTTAGATCAAGCTCTTCGGCAATCTCCTCATACTTGTATCCCTTTATTCGAAGTTTGAGGGCTTTACGGTAAGGCTCTTGGAGTTGCTCAATGCTGTTAACCAATTCGGAAGCACAGTAAACCGATGATGGATCGCTAAAACAGATTGATCTAGTATTATTAAAGTATAACGCTTCATAATTTCTTTCACAGTAAATGTTTTGTTGTTTGCACCGCCTATACTCGTTGATAAATGTGTTTTTCATGATTGTGAAAACCCATCCCTTGAGGTTTGAGTCGTCAATAAATTTTTCGCGATTAGCTAGTGCTTTTAGAATGGTTTCTTGAACTAAATCTTGTGATAAATCCTTGCTGTTTGTTAAGTTGTAGGCATACCTCATAAGACTTTCTAAGAGTTCTATAAGATTATTCCGAAATTCTAATGCTTTCATTGTGAAATGGTTAGTAGGTTTATCCAAAGTGTCAGTTATTTGCGAATAGCAATTAAATAGCCTTATAAATCAATAGAACATAAAGGTAGGTAGGTACTAAAAATGAAATGTTACATAACTTTTGAGAAAAGTTACATTAATCATACTTTTTTAAGCATCAGTGTTCAGTAAATCTTTAAAAGATTTAGGTTGGTTGTAAGTTTGTGGTACTTGGCTACCGCACGAGTCCTCTCGTGTGGTAATAAAGGCTAGTATAGTTTTTGCTAGCGCAAAAGCCACACGAGGGGACTCGTGCGGCAGCGGGGGTAAAACTTTATAAGACTTAGATTGGCTGTTACTCTGTGGTTTCACTTCACTTCCTGATAGTCAGGCAGGCTCGAAATTACATGCCTTTTTGAGAAGAATGTTGAGTAAAATAGGATTAAAA
>PHDR01000023.1 GCA_002841035.1 Bacteroidetes bacterium HGW-Bacteroidetes-12
GATAAAATTAAGAATTTAATAGGTGCTGCAAAATTACTTTTTCAAATAGTTTATCGTATTGTTTTTTAAATACTTTTGCACCTATCAACATCAGTTGATTGTTTCAAATGAAAAAACTTCTTGCTCGCACCTGGAAATTTTGCCTTAAAAGTTTTCTTTTATTTATTGCCATAACTGTTGGGTTGGTAGTTTTACTTCGTTGGATTCCTGTTTATGTAACGCCTTTAATGGTAATTAGAATGGTGGAACAAAAAATAGATGGCAAAGAAATGAAACTAAAAAAAACATGGAAACCATTAGAAGAAATTTCGCCTGCTTTGCAACTTGCTGTTGTTTGTGCCGAAGATAAAAACTTCCTCAAACACCATGGTTTTGATTTTGGAGCGATAGAAAAAGCCATTAAACACAACGAAAAAAACAAACGCAAACGAGGAGCAAGCACAATTAGCCAACAAACAGCCAAAAATGTGTTTTTATGGCCCGGCAGAAGTTGGGTTAGAAAAGGTTTTGAAGTTTATTTCACCTTTTTAATTGAAACAATTTGGAGTAAAAAACGAATTATGGAAGTTTACCTTAATATTGTTGAATTGGGCAATGGCGTTTATGGTGCAGAAGCTGCCTCTGAAGCTTATTTCAACACCTCAGCGGCAAAAATAAACAAAAGACAAGCAGCTACGTTGGCAATAGTATTGCCAAGTCCCTTAAAATATAATGCAAAACATCCTAGTCCATATTTAAACGGAAGAATAAATTGGGCACTCCAACAAATGCGTTTTTGGGGAGGAAAGTTAGATTACGATAAAAAAGGAAAGAAATAAAAATTTATTTTTCTATTTCTTTCAAATCCATTTTGCAAACAGGGCAACTACCTAGTTCTTCATACATTTTCTCTCCTTCACACTTCATCGGACACTGGTAATGAGCGTGCTCTGCATGCTCATCCGTCATTTCCATATTTTCATCATGACTCATTTCTTCATTATGTTTTGTTTCTGAGTTTCCACAAGCTGAAATGATAGTACTTCCCGCAATGAATAACATTGCTGTTCCGATAATTAAATTTGTTTTTTTCATGGTTTTTTTGTTTTAAATGATTAATAAAAATTTATTTCTTTTGTTACTTCTCCACACTTAGGCATAGACTTTCCGAAGTAAGGGTTCTTAATTTCCTTCTCTAAACTCAGCCAATCAGCTCCTTTATCGTTATTAGCCATAGGGCAATATTGAATGTATAATGTTTTATCAAAAGGATTAAAAGTGTTGGTCATTTCAATCATAGTGATGGAAATTTGACGAAACTTCTCTCTCACTTCTTCAATGTTTGATAAATGAGGTACATGTTGTAAGGTATTTTTTAAATTACTACTGAATTCCATCCAAACGGTATGAGACTCTCCCGTAAATATACTCATATTAATTTTTGAGAGATTATCTTGCATAGATACAGCTACTTTTTTGGCGTCTTCCACATTATCTGCTGCCAAAAAATCTTTGAATTTAAGATAATCGACATAAACAGGTTGAAGTGCCTTTTTTGCTTCCTTACTGATAGAAATGGGTTTATTTGTTTTTGCATCTTTTTGTTTATCCGCATCTTTACTATCTTCCATTTTCGTTTCTCCATGGTTGTGTCCTGTCATTGCAACACCACCTCCTTCCGGGTTCATCATGCTTGGTTTACCTGCTAATTGGGCTGCGGCATCAATACTAAATGTCCCGTTAACAGCAATTTCTTCGCCTTCTTCCAACCCTTCTTTAATAATATAGCTGTCTCCCAATGCTGTCCCAAGAGTTACTTCCCGCATCATAAAGCTTACCCCTTTAGCATTTGTATTTTTAACGTAAACTACCGAACGTTTTCCCGTCCACATTACAGCTGTCTTTGGTACAACCAGCGAATTCGACTTATTGGTTAATTTTGCTTCAACCACTCCTGAAACAAACATTTCCGGTTTTAACTTTTCAGTTGTATTGTTGTACTCTATTCGTGCTTTTGCAACTCTTGTTTTTGGGTCTATTACTGGGTCGAGATAGGTAATAGAAGCTTCAAAACTTTCTCCAGGAAGCGAAGAAATGGTAAACATAACGTTATCTCCTTTTTTTATCCATGAAATATCCGATTCATATACATCAAACAACACCCACACTTTTGAAAGATTAGCGATTTCATACAGTGTTTCTCCTTTACGAACATAATCGCCCAGATTGATTATTTTTTTGGTAACATAACCTGATACATCTGCTTGTATTGGGAACTCTTCTAGTATTTTACCGCTTTTTAATATCCCTTCAATTTGATTGTTTGAAAGTTTCCAATTTTTTAATTTTTCTTTAGCTGCATTAAAAAGTTGCGGCTGAGTTTCCATCATTTTTTTTGCTTCAAACAATTCTTCTTGAGCCATAACCAATTCAGGCGAATAAACACCTGCAATAGTTTGCCCTTTGTTTACAAATTCACCAGTAAAATTAACCATTAACTTTTCTATCCTGCCAGGAATATGAGATGATTGTGAATATACTAAACGCTCATCAACTTGTACTTTTCCATTTAACCGAACTTGCTTTACTGGTTTCATCTTTCCTACAAGAGCAGTGCTCACATTGGCTAATTGCATAGCGGTTGGCGACATGCTAATTGCCATCGGGTCCATTTCACTATTTTGGTCATTTTCAAGAGAAATTAAATTCATACCACAAATAGGACAATCGCCAGGTTCGTTTTTTCGTATTTGAGGATGCATGGAACAAGTCCAAATAGTTTCTCCTGCTATTTCGTTAGTATGTTTATGCTCTTCTTTGGCAGCATTTTTTTGTCCTCCAAAAATAAACCAACCTATTAACAGTCCTACTACCAAAGTAACTGCGGCTATGTAAATGGTGTTTTTATTTATATTTTTCATTTTAGTATGTTTTTGATGTTAAGTAATTGATTTTTGCTACAGCAATTTGGTATTGAGTCAAGGCTGTGGCTCTCATTTTCTGATATTTCAATAATTGTTGCTGCATTCTCAATACCTCTTCGAACTCTTTGCCCGAATTTCCATACGAAGTAAAAAGCAAGTTTAACGATTGTTGAGAGGTTTGTATTTGCTGTTCGTAAAGTGATAAAAGCTGCTCTTGTTGTTGAATTTCAAACCATGTCATTTCATAGTTTGATACTAACATATTCGTCATTTCTTCTTTTTGATAGGCATAACTTTCTTGCATCAATTGGGCTTCTTTTACCGATGCGTTGTACTTCCCTCTAAAAATAGGAACAGTCATTGTAACCATTGGCATTATTACATCTTTACCATTGTCAGGCATGGTTACATCACTGCGTTTACCCACCATTACATAATCCAAACCAATTCCAAATTTTGGCAGACCTTGTTTTTGTGATGCTAATTCTGTGGCTTTACTTGCTTCCAATTTTAAATCCAATGCTTTTAAGGTTGGGTTGGCAGTAATCAAAGAATCTTTACGAAAATTTTCTGGTAGGTTTTCTGTTTTTAAAGAACTTGCTATTACTATTTGTTCATTGTCTGGTCGATTAAGTAGTTTATTGAAAATAGTTGTAAGCGGTTTTTCTTTCTCTTTCAAAATATTCAGGTTGGTTTGTGCATCTTTCAGCATAATATCTACCCGTAATACATCTACCATAGATCCATTTCCGTTTTCAAATTTTTTCGTTGTAATGGTTTTATATGACTCGAGAATACGGATGTTTTCCGCTTCAATTTTTATCCAATCATTTAATTCATACAAGGGATAGAAAGCTGCGGCTACCTTAAAATATAGTTTATTCTGAGCATCCATAAAAAGTTGAAATTTTGCTTCAGCCATTAATGCGGCAGCATTACCTTGTGCTTTTAAAGCTCCAAACCAAGGAAACATTTGTGTAAGTGAGAATCTTGCTTGTTGTGGACCCACACGTGTTTCAACCGGAGAAATAAAATATCCAAAAGAAAACGTAGGATCAGGCAGGCTGTTAACTTGCGACACTCTTTGCAAAGCTGCTTCAAACTCTTTGTGTTTGGCTTTAAGTTCAGGGTTATTTTCTGATGCTATTTTAAAATAATCATCTAGGGTTTGAGAATGTAAATTGGAGGTTAGAAGAAAAATAGAAGTTAGAAGCTGGAAGTTAGAAGTTAGAAACTTCTTATACCAACTTCTGAGTTTCCAATCTTCAATCCCTAACCTCCAACCTTTAACACTAAACTCAAACTTCCAATTTCTATTTTTCATAACTTTTCCAGTTTTGATATAATTTGTTAAGCATTTTTCCAATTTGTTCGAGCTCATCCGTATGTTTTTTATAAGTAGGTTCATCGATGTATTTACATTCTAAAGCAAATTCTAACCATGTTTCCGTTTCGCTAGCAGAACCCAAAGCATGAATTAAGTGTTGTTTGAATACAAGTTCAAACTTTCGCTTTGCCCATCCTTCACTCACATTTGAAGTAATCGACCTTGAAGAACGATTAATTTGTGAAGTAAGAGAATAGGTTTCTTCTTTTGGAAACTTTTTTGTCAACCAAAAAATATCCATAGCAAGTTTAAATGACCTTTTATAAACCACTAAATCTTTATAGGACTTTATCATAATTATGTTTTTTAATTTATATTCAAACTATTAATTTCTACCTTCCAACCCCTATCTTACAACCTCTAACTTCTATCTTACAACCTCTAACTTCTAACTTCTAGCTTCCAACCTCTATCTTCTAACCTCTAACTTCTATCTTCTATCTTCTATCTTCTATCTTCTAACCTCTATCTTCTAACCCCTATCTTACAACCTCTAACTTCTATCTTACAACCTCTAACTTCTAACTTCTAGCTTCCAACCTCTAACCTCTAACCTCTAACCTCTAACCTCTAACCTCTAACCTCTAACCTCTAACCTCTAACTTCTATCTTCTATCTTCTAACCTCTATCTTCTAACCTCTAACTTCTAGCTTCCAACCTCTACTTCTAACCCCTAACTTCTAGCTTCCAACCTCTATCTTCTAACCTCTATCTTCTAACCTCTAACTTCTAACCTCTATCTTCTATCTTCTATCTTCTAGCTTCTAGCTTCTAGCTTCTAGCTTCCTCTCTTCCCTCCAACAGTACAACACGGGTACAACAAAGTAGGTTATTGCCGCAAAAACCATCCCTCCAAAAGCAGGAATTGCCATAGGAATCATAATATCCGATCCACGGCCTGATGAGGTAAGAATTGGTAGCAACGCAATAATAGTTGTAGCAGATGTCATTATCGCTGGTTTAATTCTTCGTTGCCCGGCTTCTACAATCGCCATTCTTATTCCTTTGAGCGTGTCTGTTTTATTTTTTTCAAAACTTTGATCTAAATAAGTAGCCATTAATACTCCATCATCGGTTGCTAATCCAAAAAGAGCAATAAATCCGACCCAAACAGCCACACTTAAATTAATAGTATGTACTTGAAACAAGTCTCTCATATTTGTTCCAAAAATGGTAACATCTATAAACCATGGTTGTCCGTAAAGCCACAACACAAAGAAACCTCCACTAAATGCCATTGCTATTCCGGAAAAAACCATTAATGATGTTGCAATTGATTTGAATTGAAAATAAAGAATGAGAAAGACTATCATTAAAACTAAAGGAACAATAATAGCAAGACGTTTTTCAGCTCGAACCTGATTTTCATAACTTCCAGAAAATTTATAACTAATCCCCGCAGGAACTATCAATTCTCCTGCATCAATTTTATCTTGAATCATTTTTTGAGCATCATTAACTACTCCCACTTCCGAAAAGTTGTCTTTTTTATCAAATAATACATAACCCACCAAAAAAGTTTCTTCACTTTTAATTGCTTGTGGGCCACGCACATATTCAAAATCAATAAGTTGTGAAAGTGGTATTTGTGCTCCCGTAGGGGTTGACATTAAAATATTTCCTAATGCTTCTGGATTATCACGAAGCTCTCTAGGATAACGAACTCTAACAGGAAAACGCTCTCGACCTTCAACTGTTGTGGTAACCTTCATTCCGCCAACAGCGGTTTCAATGGTTTGTTGAACATCTTCTATGCTCAATCCATATCTAGCAATTTCTTCTCTGTTAATATTAAGGTGTAAGTAAGGTTTGCCAACTATTCGGTCAGCAAATACCGCTTCAGATTTAACACTTGGCACATTTTTCAAAATTTCTTCTAACTGCATTCCAAACGCCTCAATAGATTTTAAATCGGGTCCATACACCTTTATTCCCATAGGAGCTCGCATTCCCGTTTGAAGCATTACCAACCGTGTTTCTATCGGTTGTAATTTGGGTGCAGAAGTTACACCTGGTATTTTGCTTACGTTAACAATTTCATCCCAAATATCATCTGGCGATTGTATGTGAGACCTCCAATTACGAAAATAACTTCCATTATCATCAGGTATTAAAACTTGACTGTTTACTCCTCTTAATAGTGCTTCTTCATTAGAAAGCGTATCACCATTATTAAGTATAAAACGATTGTTTTTGTCCACCTTAAAGCGAATTCGATGACCTTTCTCATTAAGCATGTATTCGGGGTGGTAATTAATGATATTTTCGTACATGGAAATTGGAGCCGGATCTAATGCAGATTCTACCCTTCCTAGCTTTCCCACAGCCATATCTACTTCAGGAATATTAGTCAATAACATGTCTAATTGAGCCAAAGTGTTTTTATTGTATTCTATTCCCGAATGAGGCATAGATGTAGGCATTAGCAAAAAGCTGCCTTCATTGAGCGAGGGCATAAATTCTTTTCCCATTCCCGGAAAAGTTTTTTCTAGCCCTTGCCAAACATTTGTTGTTCTAATATCTACATGTATAACATCAAAACCTTTGGAAGCAAAACCAAAAACAGCACTGAATCCAAACCATATTACAACTCCCAAAAAAATTAAAAAAGAGGGAATAAAAAGAAAGGTTTTTTTATGATCTAAGCACCATTTTAAAATAGGTTTATAGTAATGTTCCAGAAGAGAAAACATACCTAAAATAAACCCCACCAACAGTGCTACAAAAACTACATTTAACGTAAGGCTTTTGCTTGCCCCTAAAGGAAGCCAATATTTAGCTAAAAGCCATATAACCCCAACAACTACAATAATTATTTCTGAATTATTTAACAACCAATTTGCTATTTTTTTAAGCTTGTTTTGTTTTTCAGTATTCTTTTCCGAATCCGTACTTATTTTAACTAATTTTTTAACGCTAATTTCCTTTAGAATTCCTGTTATTCCGAAAGCAAATAAAATCGTTCCTGCCCAAAATTGACCTAGAAAAAAACAAGCTATTGCAACAGGAATTAGCCCAATATTAATTCCCTTCTGAATTTTTTTACTTTTAATTTTTGCACCAAAAAACCAATGAGCCAACATCGGAAGGATAAATAAAGCAACAATAAGGGCTGCAATAAGGGCGAATGTTTTTGTAAACGCTAAAGGGCCAAATAGTTTTCCTTCGGCTGCTTGCATCGTAAACACGGGAATAAAACTCACAATGGTTGTAGAAACAGCCGTTAAAATAGCTGAACTAACCTCTGAAGCTCCATTATAAACGGCATCCATTAGCTTTTGTCCCGCAGGAGCTTCGTCAATGTGTTTAATAATATTTTCCGAGAGAATTATTCCTAAATCTACCATAGTACCTATAGCAATAGCAATACCTGATAAAGCCACAATGTTGGCATCAACACCAAAATAACGCATTGCAATAAACACCATAAGTATTGCAATTGGCAATAAACTGGAAATTAGAAATGAAGCTCGTAAGTTGTACACCATTACGATAACAACTAAAATAACTATTAAAATTTGAAGCGACAACGCTTCCTCAAGAGTACCTAGTGTTTCATAAATCAAACCCGAACGATCATAAAATGGAACTATTGTTAATTGACTTTCAATTCCATTAGCAAGTATTTTTTTAGGCAATCCAGGGCTTATTTCTTTTATTTTATCTTTTACGTTGTTAATTACATGCAACGGATTAGCTCCATAACGAGCCACTACAACACCTCCAACAACCTCTGTTCCGCCTTTGTCTAGTAATCCTCTTCGAGTAGCAGGTCCTAAACTAACAACACCTATGTCTTTTATTCTTATGGGTACATTTTCCTGAACAGCTACAACTGCTTTTTCTACATCAGCAACTTTTTTGATGTAACCCAATCCTCGTACTAAATATTCTGCTTGGTTTATTTCAATGGTTTTTGCTCCAACATCACGATTAGATTTTTGAACGGCTTGCATTACTTTATGCAACGGTATATTATAAGCTTTTAGGGCATCCGGATTAACATCAATTTGGTATTCCTGTACAAATCCACCAATAGAAGCAACTTCAGAAACCCCTTCTGTAGCATTTAATCCATATTTTACATAAAAATCCTGAACTGTTCGTATTTCATGTAAATCCCAACCACCTGTTGGGTTTCCGTCTTTATCTCTACCCTCAATGGTGTACCAATACACTTGACCTAAAGCGGTTGCATCAGGACCAAGAGCCGGTTGAACACCATCTGGAAGCAACCCTGAAGGTAATGAACTTAGTTTTTCAAGAATTCTTGAGCGAGACCAATAAAACTCTATATCTTCAGAAAAAATGATGAAAATGCTAGAAAACCCAAAAACAGAAGTGCTTCGGATGGATTTAACACCCGGAATTCCTAACAAATAAGTCGTTAAGGGATAAGAAATTTGATCTTCAATATCTTGTGGAGAACGACCTTGCCATTGTGTGAAAACTATTTGTTGATTTTCGCCAATATCGGGAATGGCATCTACAGGAACTGGATCTGAAGGCAATGCTCCAACTTGCCAACCAAAAGGAGCTGTAATAACTCCCCATGTTATAAAAACCAGCAGAATAAGAAGCGTAACTAACTTATTTTGAAGGAAATATTTTATTGCTTTATTTAACATTTGACTACATTTTTAATTTTGAAAATTGCTTGTACAACGATAGTCCTCTTTTTCTTAGAAAAGAAGAATAAATTCAATATCAAAAAAAATCAAATGATGAAAGACTGAAAAAGCACGGAAATGTCTTTTTCTGGTAAAGGAACTTTATATGTTTTAAAGGGAATAAAATTTTCTTCGATAATGGGAAGTGTAAATAAAATAATTGCGACATTCAATAAGGATTTAGCTTGTTGTTGTGGGTTTACTTCTGTTTCTGAATGTTGAAAATTATCTTTAATTGAATATTGAACCAACTGCGTATCGCAGCAATTTTTTTCTGTTAATTGAGGTTGATTTTCGCACGAAGTAGCTTCATTTTGTTCCATTCCACAACCAAAATTGGAGGTGTTTAATAAAAGAGCGTGTTTAAATGCATGACCTCCACAAAAATGTGTTGCAAAACTAAGGTAAGATGAACTTACCAAGAAAAAAAGTGATAAAAATATGGCTACTCCCTTTTTAAACATTATACTAAATTAGTAAAAATTAAAAGACAAAAACTGTTTTTTAATATTTATTAACACAAACGCCTATTCTTTGTGCCTAATTTTGATTTTTAATTAAACTAAAAACTATGGACACACAAAAACTACTAACGCCTTATGCAATGGGCGATTTATCATTAAAAAACAGAATTGTTATGGCTCCAATGACTCGTTCAAGGGCTGACAATGCAGAAAATGCTCCAACAGCTTTGCAAGCAACTTATTACAAACAAAGAGCTTCCGCTGGATTAATTATTACCGAAGGTTCGCAGGTTTCTAAGGCAGCCGTTGGCTATATTAACACACCTGGAATTTATAGCGATGCTCAAGTTGAAGGCTGGAAAAAAACGGTTGAAGCCGTGCATAAAGAAGGAGGTAAAATTTTTATTCAGTTGTGGCATTGTGGAAGTATGTCGCACCCCGATTTTCATAATGGAGAAAAACCACTGTCGGCAAGCGATGTAAACCCTAATGAGAAATCTTATACTCCTCAAGGATTTAAAGATACCGTTTCGCCAAAACCAATGACGTTGGAAGATATTAAGCAAACCATTGTTGATTTTGGTAATGCTGCTGCAAATGCTAAAAAAGCTGGTTTTGATGGTGTTGAAATTCATTCGTCTAATGGTTATTTATTTCACCAATTTTTTAATACCCACACAAATAAAAGAACCGATAATTATGGTGGAAGTATTGAAAATAAAGCTCGTTTATTGTTTGATGTTATAGAAGAAATTAAAAAAGTTTATCCCGAAAACAGAATAGGTATTCGTTTAAATCCATCATTACACGGAGCTTTTGGTATGCAAGCAGATGTAGAAACTATTCCTACTTTTGAATACATTGTAAAAAAACTAAACAATTATTCATTGGCTTATTTACATTTATCCGAACCTTTTACAGATGTTTCTTCTGTTCCTTTTTTAGTGAGCGAAATAGCTAAGCATTTCAGACCTTTATATAACGGAACATTAATGATAAACAATGGGTTTACAAAAGCATCGGGAAACAATGTATTAGAAAAAAATTTAGCTGATTTAGTTGCTTACGGAAAATTATTTATTTCTAACCCCGATTTGCCAAAGCGATTTGAAGCAGATGCTCCATTACAAGAATGGGATGAAGCTACTTTTTATGTGCCTGGCGAAGCTGGGTATATTGATTATCCGATGTTAGAAAAAACACATCAATAATAAATTTACTAAAGCAATTGTGTTTGTGTGTAAATGAATTATATTTGCAGCAAATACTAGCTTGGGGATGTAGCTCAGTTGGCTAGAGCGCTTGCCTGGCAGGCAAGAGGTCGTGGGTTCGAGTCCCATCTTCTCCACAACACAAAACCTCAACTTGTTATAAATTAATAAGTTGAGGTTTTTAATTTTTTTCTTTTGAATACTTTTCAAAAATATTGGAGTTATATAAACCGAATTGTTGTTGAAGAAAAATCAACGCCACATAATTCAAAATTAATTGTTGCTATTCAGAATGGTAAATATGTGTTAAACACCAAAAGTGCCAATTATTCATTTGGTAGTTTGCATCGGGTTTTTCAAAAAACATTTAAAAAAATACACTTTATTCAAAAAAAATACACTACTTGTTTGTTGTTGGGTGGCGGGGTTGGCAGTGTTCCTTCTATTTTTTATCACGAACTAAATTTGGCTTTAAAAACCGATTTTGTTGAAATTGATAGCGAAGTTATTGGTTTGGGGAAACGGTATTTTTGTTTGTCAAAATATCCGTTATTAACTATTATTAATGATGATGCTAAGTGTTTTTTAGAAAAAAATACTGCTTTGTATGATGTAATTATTGTTGATTTGTTTATTGATTTAGATGTGCCAACTTATTTTACTTCTGAAGCATTTTTTATCTCCATAAAAGAAAAACTTTGTGAAAAAGGGAGCTTAATTTTCAATTTTGTAGCTTATAATTATGAATTAAAAGAAAAAGCTAAAGCAATAGAAAGTAAGTTGAAAATAATTTTTGAAGCACCCAAATTTTCTACAAAAACGCTTTCTTTTGAAGGAATAAATAAGGTTATTGTTGTTGAAAAAATTAAATTAAATTAAGTCGATTAATTAGGTCGTCTTTATAAGAGCCGCCTATCGGCAATATTTTTTTTCCTCCTTCAATAATAATGTTGGGCTGTTCTATTGCCACTATTTTATCAATACGAACAATGAAAGAACGATGTATGCGTTGAAATTCCTTATGAGGCAACTTTCTTTCTATTTCTTTCATGGTGGAATGGATGGTGTATCTGGCTTCTGCCGTATTTATAACTACATAGTCTTTAAGTGCTTCCACAAATAAAATAGCATTTGTTTTCACTTTTACTAAACGAGCGTTCGATTTCACAAAAATAACGCCTTCGGCTCCGTCTTTGTTTTCTACTAACGAATATAAAAAATCTCGTTCTTTAATTACTTCTCGTTCTTTAGAGTGTTTGTATAATGCCATTTCAATAGAAGTGTGTAAATCTATTTCTTTAAATGGTTTAATGATGTAGCCATAAGGTTCGGTAACTTTTGCTTTGCTTAGCGTGTTTTCATCTGCATAAGCTGTTAAATAAATAACTGGAATACTGAGGCTTTCCCTTATTTTTTCTGCCGCTTCAATTCCGCTCATTTCTCCTTTTAACATAATGTCCATTAAAACCAAATCGGGTTTGTGTTCCATTGCTAATTCAATGGCTTTTTCGCCTGTTGCCGAAGCTCCAACAATGTTATACCCTAATTTTTTTAGGCTTTGTTGTATGTCTTTTGAAACGATTGCTTCATCTTCTACTACTAATATGTTGTTTTTTTGCATTATTGATATTGTTTAAATTTAATATGAAAGGTTGTTCCTTTTGTGTTTTTCAGTGTTATTTCGGCATTTATTTGCTCTGCTAAAGTTGTTACTAATTGCAATCCCAAAGAATCTGTGTTTTTATAATCTATTTCTTTAGGAAATCCTTTTCCGTTATCTGAAATAGAAAGGTAAACAAACTCATTTTTTACATATAATTGAATTAAAATATATCCTTTTTTGCCTTCTCCAAACGCATATTTTAATGCATTCGAAACTAATTCATTTATTATTAATCCGCAAGGTATAGATAAATCTAAGTTTAACGATACATTGTTAATATCTAATTTTAATTCTATTAATTCTTGGTTTACAAGGTATGAATGTACTAAATTTTTCGACAAATTTACAACATATTCCGAGAAGTTTATCTCCGAGAAGTCATTTGTTTGGTATAAACTTTCATGAATAAATGCCATAGACTTAATTCTGTTCTGGCTTTCTTTAAGAATAGAGAGCGTTTTTTCATCTTGAACATAAGCCGATTGAAGGTTTAGAATACTTGAAATTACTTGCAAATTATTTTTAACTCGATGATGCACTTCTTTTAAAAGCACTTCTTTTTCTTTAAGTGAGTTTTTTAATTCTGTTTCTGCTTGTTTCTTTTCCGTTATATCGTGAGCCATACCCGAAACTTCGCCAACAGAGCCGTCTTCATTAAAAATTGGACTTAAAAATACTTCTTTAATAATTGTTTTTCCTGATGGCAAAGTTCTTTCCAATATAAATTCTAATTTTTTTCCTTTAAACGCTTCTTCATATTTTTCAATCCAAAATTTACCATTTTCATTATCTTCTTCGGCTCTTATGTTTATTTTAGGTGCTAAGCCATTTAATTCAACAAATGCGTTATAATAGTTTTGATTAAACGATGTAACGCCTAATTCTTGGTGATAAGTCCAAAATAAATGCGTGCTATTTTCTATGATGGATTTTAATTTTGCCGATTGTATTTTAATTTGCTCTTGGGCTATTGTTTTTGCGGTAACATCGTGCGAAATTCCTGAAACCTCGGTTACAGAACCATCTTCATTAAAAATGGGGTTTAAAACCACTTCTTTTATTATTCTTTCTCCGTTTTTTAATATTTTGTGCAGTGTAAATTGTTGTATTTCTCCATTAAAAACTTTTTTGTATTTTTCATCCCAAAGTGGCTGATCTTCATCTGTTTTTATTGTAATGTTTAGTTCTTTTTTTTCGTTTTCGGTTTTTGGTTTTTTTCCGTATAATTTATATATTTCATCAGCAAATTTTTTATTAAACGAGGTAACTCCTTTGTTTTTGCTATACGTCCAAAACATGTGGGTATCTATTTCTATAATTGATTTTAACCGAGCCGATTGTTCGTATATTTTTTGTTCGTCATATTTTCGTTGAACCGCCAATGCCAATGCTCCCGAAATAAAATCTAATATTTCTACTGTTTTTTCAGAAAATTCGTCTCTATTTGTGTAGGATTGCACCGAAAGAACGCCTATGGTTTTGTTTTTAATTTTAAGCGGAACGCCCACAAATACTTGTGCTTTTTTTCCTAAAAGTTGGTATTTGTTTTGTTTTAAAATGCCGTCTAAATCTTCTCTATACAATATCTTTGATGTTTTTTGTTTCAAAAAATATTCATTAATTCCTTTTTTATTTGTTCTAGGCGGAATAAATATTCTACCATTTTGGGTAACATCATAATAATAAGGAAACGCAAGCGTGTTTTTATCTAACGCATAAGAAACAATAAAAACATTGGTATTAATTACTTTGCCTAATTCTTGCCTTATTTGTTCATAAAGCACTTCTGCTTCAACTGTTTGGGTAATAATATTGGCAATGTTGTTATATACATTTTGCTGTGTTTTTCGCCAGTTTTCTTCTGTAACATCTCTAAAAATAGCCCTGGTAGAAATTGGTTTTCCGTTTTCAATTTTACAGCTCACATCTCCTTCAACGGTTAGTTTTTTATTTGTTTTGGTTAAAAAGCTAAATGATGTTCTTACTTTCACTTCTTTTTTTGATGTCATTAATGTGTTAAAAACAACTTGGCAATGCTTTTTGTCTTCTGGGTAAATAATATCAAAAATATTTTTGTTTTTTAGTTCTGTTTCGTTAAACGCTAAGGCTTTTTTCCAAGCATCATTCACATATAAAATAGTTCCTTTGACATCAACACTTTGAATTAAATCGGTTGCGTTTTCAAACAAATCTCTGTATTTTTCTTCGCTTTCAATTAGTTTTTGTTCGGCAATTTTTTCATGGGTGATGTCTCTTGAAACGCCCATAGTTCCTACAATTTTTCCGTTTTTATTTTTTAAAACAGATGCCGACAAAAAGGAGGTAAAAATTTCTCCATTTTTTCTTCTGTTTATTACTTCTCCAACAAAAACACCTTTTGTTTTCAATTGTTTTGAAACGGTTAAAAATTCTCTTTTATTGGCATAAATACTTTGAATAGTTTTCTTTTGAATTTCTTTGGGT
>PHDR01000387.1 GCA_002841035.1 Bacteroidetes bacterium HGW-Bacteroidetes-12
TGCCGCTATTGTCTTTTTTGGAGGAGGCAAATATTACGGAATTATTGCCCGAATAAGTAACCCCCAATTCTGCGAATTTTGAGTTTATGGAGGTATTTAAAATTTCATATTCAACCTCTTGGGAATATAAATTATTAAAAAGCAACATCAATAATAGGGGTAAAATCTTTTTCATAATAGATTTGTGCTACTTCTTTTTAGAAATTTTTTCAAATACCCAAGCGGGTCCAATCAATAAAAATTGTAAATCTTTAAAAAATGACGGTTTTTTCCCTTCCAGTTTATGTCCGTAAAACTGTCCAATCCAAGCGATTACAAAAATGGCTAATGAACTGTAAAATAGCGGACTTACCAATGACAAAAAATAATTGCCCACCAAACATAAAATTGAAAATGTAAACATTCTGACAAAAGTTGAAAAGGATAATCGGATGTAAAAAATGAGCAATAAAATTAAAACAGGCGTTGCCCAATTTTCTAAAAACGGATTGTTGATGTTTAAATTTTCTGAAATAACCGTCGAAGGAATACTCATTAACAGGCCAACAATGCTAAAAAATATGGCTGGCACACAAATAAAATGAATCTTTTGGTTTGTTTTATTTTGATGACTGATTGCATATTCATCAAACCATTTATTTAAAGTTTTCATATTGTTGTTTGTTATTAAAAGAACCTGTTTTATGTCGGCAATTTATTCTTTTTTTTCCAATTTTTTTAATTGTCGTTTTGCCCTTGCGTTTCCCGAATCAAGTGTCAACGACTTTTTGTAATTTTCAATGGCTTTTAAGGTATCGCCACTTTTCATGTAAGCTTCAGCCAAGCTATCGTAAACATTTGAACTATTGGGATACAACGCGGTATTTATCCTAAAAATTGCCTTTGCAGTTTCAAAATTCTTATCGTGTAACTCCCTATATCCCCATGAATTTAAATAATTTTCGTTAATGCAACTATCCAGCGAATCTTTTTCTTTAATGGCTAAGTAACCTTCCATTGCCTTGTCAAATTCTTTGTTTGCCAAATATTCACTTGGCACTTTTTCACCTTCAAACAATTTAATGAATTTATAGACAATCGGTTTGTTTTCTTCTTTTGGAACCAGTGCAATATAGTTCTTTTGGTTTGCCGAATTTGTTATAAACTGAATTTTTTCGTTCATTTCCTTTACAAAAAAAGTGGAATCATTCACTTTTAGTGGTTTTATTTTTTTTGCGCCACGCCATTCAATATACAGGTCATTTTCTTCAAAATAAATTTGGATCACCTCATCTGAGTTGTACAAATACCTGCCCGTTACCTTTTTTATAAATTCTGGATTGTTTGGATTATTTGAACAACCGCTAAAAAATACAGTCGCTAAAAAAAGAAATAAATATTTGAATTTCATCATGATAATTTCAAATTAATAGCCATTTAACATCTTTAGTCGAGAAATATAGTCCAAAAATACTAAAAAAAAATCAGGATGTAAATCAATGATTTTTTGACAATTTTTGTGATAAATATTGAGCATTTCGCAATAAACTTTATTAAGACTTATTATATATTAACCTATATTGAATTTAATGTAACTTATGTTTCAAAAAATTGAATTAAATTTAAAAATCAAATAAAAAATATATGGCAAAATTAATATTTCGTCTACTCTTATCCTTTCTTGTTTTTGTAGGTATTTTTATTTTAATACAACGCTCTCTAACACCCGATTCTTTTGGTAAAAATGGACATTATAGAGCAAACTCATTGAATGACAATAAAATGAGAACTTCTTATTTTAAAGGTGAAAAAAGTTGCACTGAATGTCATCAAGATGTATTTGATTTAAAAGAAACTGACGTCCATTCAGGAGTTCGTTGTGAAAGTTGTCACCCTCCCCAAATAGAGGCGGCTATAGATTGTAAAGTGAAACCTCCTATTATTAAAGGAACCATTGAATTTTGTGCACAATGTCATGCCACTAATCCAGGACGCCTAAAAAAAGGCGTGCCTCAATTAGATTTCAAAGAGCACTATGAAAACCAAAACTGTATTGAATGTCATAATCCACATGCACCATGGGAACTGAAAGAATAGAAAATAAAAGAAGAAAGTTTTTCCAAACCTCTGCAACGTTGCTTGGCGGAACTTTATTGTATTCGCTTATAAAGCCTTTTGAA
>PHDR01000024.1 GCA_002841035.1 Bacteroidetes bacterium HGW-Bacteroidetes-12
GGCTGTTTTTTCTGTTTGATAAATTTGATATTTATTGTCCATGCCTAATGTTCCTGATGTGTAAGTTTTTTTGTATCCTTCAGGAATAATTCCTCTATCGGAATTATAAAGATCTAAAAAGGTAAAACTAGCACAAATAGCAGCCATTTCTTTTGCTTCTTTCATGTCTTCAGGTGAGTGAAATTGAGAAATTCCGTTTAAACTAAAGCAAATTAAAAAGAAGAGTGTGAAATATGTTTTTAATTTATTCATATACTTTTAAACTTTGGTTACTCATAAATATTGTTTTAAAGGCATTAATAACTTGCTTTCGATTATTATACCGCTTCCAAATGAAATCCCGAAAAAAGAAAGGCATTTAGAATGCGGCATAACTCAAACTAAATATCTTTTCTCCCGAAAAGCTATTAAGTTTGAGTATATTTTATTCAAGCACTTGATTAACAATTTCATCTTTCCAAGAGGCGGTTTTTTCTTTTATTTCATTTAGTTTTGGAAACAAGGTGGAAGAAAAATCGCTTAAAGGTTGAAACAACAATGATTTTGATTTCATGTCATTTTCTATAAATGAAACTTCGGCATCGATTGTATTTACTAAATTTAAAATTACACTAATAATAACTCCAAATTTCATCATTCCAAATACCATACCTGCAATTCTGTTTACTATACCAAGTGCAACCATTTTTACAATTCTTTCGAGCATTTTAGCTATAAAAAAAACCAAAATTACTATACCTATAAAAGTTACCACAAAAGAAAGTAATGGTATTATTTCTGAAGAAATATGGAAGATTTTACTTAAAAAATCGGCAGAATAAGATGAAAAGTTAATGCCTCCCCAGATTCCTAAAATCAATGCGATTAAGGAGGCTATTTCAATAATAAATCCTTTTCTAAAACCTTTGTAAGCACCCCAAATCAAAGGAATTATAATGATAATATCTAAATAGTTCATAGTGCCAAATTAGGGCAAAATCAAACGATATAGTAAATGGATTTTATATAGTTATTAAACAAGAGTTGTTTATTTTTAAATTTCACCAACAACCCCTTCTGTTACATTGATAACATGGTCGCCAACTTTTTCTATGGAGTTGAATAAGTCGCTATAAATCGCTGCGTTTTGGAAGCTGTAAGCTCCTTGCTCTACATTTTTGTAATGTTCTTTTCTTATTTTTTTTCTAAATGAATTAAGTGTTTGTTCTATGTCCACAGCATGTTTTTTAGTTACATCTGCATAATTACTTGTTAGGTTTTTCTGCATAATAGTTAATGCTTCATCTAAAATAACCAACATATCAAGTATATTTTTTCTTTGTTCAGGAGTAAACCATATTTTTTCTTCAAATTTTCTTTCTAGCACTTTAGAAATTTGATAATAAATGTCTCCAATACGTTCTAAATCTCCAATGATACTTAACATTCCTCTTATTTGTATGGATGAGTTTTCACTCATTTCACCTTGCGAAATTTTTGTTAAATAATCAGCAACATCTTGTTCAATTTTATCAGTAATATTTTCATATTTCTTTATTTTATGAATTATCGTATCTACTTTTTCAGCATCTTGTTCAGTAAGCAATGTTTTTATAAGTTCGTTCATTTTATTAATAAGCTTACCAAACTTAGCAATTTCTTTTTGAGCCTCTATAATTGACATTTCTGGAGTTGCCATAATGCCTGTGCTTATATGTTCTAAACGGAATTCTTCATCACTATCTCCTTTTGATTTTATGGTGTTTGTTGCCAAATTAACGAGTTGAGGAATAAACCACACCATTACGCCAATGTTAATAATGTTATAAAGAGAATGAAACAAGGCAATTCCAATAGGAGCACTGTTTGATTGAAAAACAGAGTCTAAGTGGAATACTTCTAGCATGATATAATCTAGTCCACTTAGAACAGGGAAAACGGATAGAAAAATGAGCATCCAAACTAAGCCAAAAATATTAACCAGTGAGTGTATTCGTGCGGATCTTTTTGCAAACACATTCCCAGTTATCGATGCAATTTCTGTATTTATGGTTCTTCCAAAATTTTGCCCTAAAACCATAGGAATTGCAACTTCAAAAGGAATGATGCCATTAAAACAAAGTACTTGAGTGAATACGATAGAAGCACTTGAAGATTGGAGTATAATGGTTAGCAAAACCCCTACCAATATAAAAAATATATTATTAAAAAATCCTAAAGAAGAGGTGCTTTCATAAAATGAAAAAAGATAATTAGAGTCATTCAAATTAGGCATTGTAGATATAATTTCGGAAAGACCTAAAAATAAAAGAGCAACTCCAAAAATAAATTCACCAATGTATTTTAGTTTGTTTTTACTGGAAAAAATAAGAGGAGTTCCGATAGCGAAAATCATTAAATAAATAAAAGAAAAATCGGCATTAAAACCAAAAATAGAAACGAGCCAAGAAATAACGGTTGCCCCCACATTTGCCCCCAACATAATACTTACAGATTCAGCAAGTGTAATTAATCCAGTATTTACAAAGCTAACAGCCATTACTGTAGCTGAAGAAGACGAAAAAATAAGAGAGGTAATTATAAAGCCAGCTATGATTCCTGAAAATTTATTTTTTGTCATTACATTAAAAAGCATTTTTAGTGCTGGTCCAAAAGATTTTTGGATGCTTTCACTCATGATTTTTATACCATAAATAAATAAGCCTAAAGCTCCAATGATTCTTAATGTATCTATAAATGTAAAGTCCATTTTGTTAATTTATATCTATAATTCATAATTGACACTTACCATCCAAAATAAACTTTAAGCTCGTTTTGGATGTTTACATTAACAGCTATTGCTAGTGCCACAGAAATAATTAATCCTAATGTAGCAAAACCTACATCTCTAAGAATCATTTTTATTGTTCCTGCCATTGTACGATTAGTTTCTGCTTTTTTGGATAATTGCATGGCTAATTCTCTACCACCTAAAAGACCAAGAAAAATCCAAGTTGTACTCATAGGAATGTTACTCCATTCTTTGAAAACAAATAAAATAAATGCATACACCAAATCAATAACGCTTGCTGCTCTCACATCAACCATTTGCGATTTTTCGGTAATAATTTTTTGAATTTTATCACCTCGTAAGTAAAATAAAACTCCCAACCCAAAAAAGATAAAAGAAGCAAAAATGATGAAATCGGTTAGTGTTAAGCTTCTATTTAAGAAAATAGCAATGTTAGCAGCATCGTGTGTAATCCACATACTCCAAAGCCAACCACTAATTACCCATTGGGCAATTCTCCATGCTGGATGTGGTTTTCCTTGTGTGAGTTTGTTGATGGCTCCTGCTAATAAATACCAAACCAACATGGCTACAACAAATGACAATCCATAACCTATCAAACTTTTTTGAGTAACCCCTATAATTCCAGATGCATCGGCACTAAAACAGCTTAGCAACATAAATGTTGTGGAAACAGGCATTCTTAATCGTGTAATTAAGAGTAAAATAACAGGTGCTATAATTTGCAAAAAGTGAAATTCAGTTGGAGATTCAGAAAATCCTTTAGATGTCAATCGTTGAAATGAAACATCTCCATCATACATTAACCAACTGTAAAGTACGGTAGCAACAAAAATCCCTCCTATCCAAAGCCATAGTTTCCACCATTTTTGCTCACTATTAGAAGAAATAAATGTGCCTATAGTTTGGATAGAATCATTGGCAATGGCTGAATATCCTGCAAACATAAACCCTATCCACATAGCTATTCTCGGGTAAGGGTAGAAGATAGCTGCTATTACCACAAAAGCAGCTAATAAGCGCAAAAAAGTACGTTCTTGCAGTCCGAATAAAAGCAGTGATTCATATCTTTTTTCGCCTATTATTTGAGATGCTAAACTTAATTTACTCATGAGTTCAGGTTATTATTTTTTAAAAGACAATACTTTTGGTTTGATGTAATAAAAGATTAACAAAACGCCAACAATTGGAGCAATAATGTGGTTTATAAAAATGAATGAAAAAGACTGCTCTTTAATGGTTTGATTCCCTAATAAATCGTAAAATAAGTATCCAAAAGGATTTAACGAGGAAGTGTTTGTGAGAAAAGAAGTAGCTGCAAAAAGCACACTAAAAAATAGACTTAAATAGATGGTTCCAACAAGTTGTTTTGATTTGAATAAGACTCTAATCATATAAAAACCATAACAAAGCAATGAAGCTGTTGCTGTATTAATAAAAATTATCAAGGAGGAATCAGTTAGGTGTATAAGTTGAAAATTTTCAATATCAACTTGAGTGGTTATTTTATTGATTTCATTAAATATAACCACACCTAAAAAAGCTCCAACTATTTGAGCTGGTATTTTGTGCAAAAGAATGTAAGGGTTTTTTCTTCTTAGAGAAGTAATTAGTGTAATAAAGGGGATGATGTGAATTCGATAGGTGTGAAATGGAATGTAAACAGCAGCAAAAAATGCCAAGCCTACAGAAAAAGATAACATGATATAATCAGTATGAAATTTTTCATTGAGGTAACGGCTAATAAAAATAAAATATAATGATGAAAAAATAGTGGAAGCTATTAATTCTGCAAACGTATTTAAAAGTACGGTTTTTGTTTTGAGCATTTTTTTTAAAGATACTTTTTTTGCAGTTGTTTGTTCTATTGTTGTATTCATTTTTTTACCTATTGAATAGGGCTTTTTTATTTTGTCAAAAGTAAATGGTCTTTAGCTTATCTTTCTTTTTTTCTATGTTAAGTTAATGTTAACCTTTGTGCTGTAAATTAGAAATTAACTTGAGCTTGCAATCGTAATAAGGAACCTTTTTGATGATTATTACGCAATGAAAAATCTTCATAAATCCTATCAGAAGTGGTGTACATAACGACCAACTCAAAGCTTTTAGCGGGTTGCCACTCTATACCTATTTCAAGTTCTTTTACTACATAACTACGAGCATCAGTTTCGTGTTTTTTTCCTCCTTCAAAATAATGTGCTCTCACAAAAGGGATAAAGGTATGGTTTTTTATTTTTTGCAAATAGCTTAAGGTAACATATCCACCGTGCAAATTTTTAACTTCTATTGAATCTGTAAGTTTGTTAAATTCAGGTCCTCTTCCAATGTTGTATTCTGCTTGAATACCAAAAGGCTGAGGATAAAGCACTAAAGTTGCTGCGGCACGTTGGTCTTTATAGGTGAAGTCTGAATTTATTTTTGTTCCAGCACTAATCTTACTTTTGTCAAATGTATATTCACCTGCATAGCCTTGAATGCCAGGTTCGATTAATTGATTTCCAAGTTGAATGGGGTAGCTTAAGCGAGCTACAATGTGTTTATTGTCATTTCTTTCGGGCTGATTAGGGGTTTGACCATTATAAATACCTAACCCAAACATTCCATAATTACCCGTTCCTTTCAATCCATTTTTGGAAATATATTTCATTCGTTCTTGCACTTTTTTTGGTGTCCAATAGAAGAAAACTCCTAAATCTCGTTCATTGGCAACAGCACTGTTTAATCCATCATTCCTATCTAAAGACAATCGATTTTGGCTTGATTGCATATTTTCAAATCCAAAAGGAATTTTACTTTGTCCCACTCTAAATCGAAAAATGTTCTCCTCATCTAATCCTAAATCAAAATAGGCATCTCTTAATTGAGCAATATTACCAGAGCTTCCTGCTGAGCTAGCAAAATCAGGTTGAATATAAAAATACACTTGCTTGCTTATTTGTCCATAAAAAATAATCCGTATTCGTCTAAGAAAGAAATCATCATCACCACCAATAGATTTGTCACATTGCTCACAAGTTAATTTGTCGTTTGTTCCCAGTGTATTATATCTAGCTTGAGCATATCCTCTTACATTTATTTTCTCATACCATTCTTTTTTGATGTTATTATTCTCTTGTGTGGTAATTGGTTTAATACTATCTGTTGCTTGTGCTAAAAACACAGAGGGAATTAGAAGAAAAAACGATGTTTTTATTAGCAACATTAAGTTAATATTCATACTTAATTTTAATTATATGTTAATTATTTTTATGTTAATTATAAATAGAAAGTCAATAATTTCGGCAAAAATAAAAGAACATCCAATCCATTGGGTTAACCTAAAAACAACTTAATGTTAAGCTAGTGTTAAGAATTATAAAATAAATACAGAATAGAAGCGAACAAGCACTGAGAAATGAGTTGATGTAAAAAAAAGAGATAAAAAAACCTCAAATCAAAAAGATTCGAGGTTTTTTGTTGAGGTCCCGAGCGGATTCGAACCGCTGTGGGAGCTTTTGCAGAGCTCTGCCTAGCCGCTCGGCCACAGGACCATTACTTAATGGTCTGCAAATTTAGTATAATTTTTTTAATTAGCGTAAAATTTATTGCCTACAAATAAATACCTATCGATAATCTTATTGTGTGCAACTCTATTCATTCCATTTTCTTTATTAATTTTGTCAGCCTAAAAAACATTAAACAATGAGCATTCAATTATCAGAACAAGAAACCATTAGAAGAGAGGCTTTGGTTAAATTAAGAGCATTAGGAATAAACCCTTTTCCTGCTGCACTTTTCCCTGTAAACACGCAATCAAAAGAAGTTAAAGACAATTTTCAGGAAGGAAAAGAGGTGGTTTTAGCTGGCAGATTAATGAGTAAAAGAATTATGGGAAAAGCTTCTTTTGCTGAATTAAAAGATGCTTCAGGAAGAATACAAATTTATATTAACAGAGATGAAATTTGTGAAGGTGAAGATAAAACTTTTTATAATGAAGTTTTTAAAAAATTACTAGATATTGGTGATTTTATTGGTGTGAAAGGAGTTTTGTTTACCACCCAAGTTGGCGAAAAATCAATAAAAGTGAAAGAAATTTCAGTATTGAGTAAATCATTACGACCATTGCCTATTGTGAAAACAGATGATGAAGGTAAAGTACATGATGCTTTTACAGATGCTGAACAACGCTATCGCCAACGCTATGTTGATTTGGTGGTAAATGATGAAGTGAAAAATATTTTTATCAAACGAACAAAATTATTTAATGCCATGCGTCAGTTTTTTAATGATGCAGGTTATATGGAAGTGGAAACACCAATTTTACAAGCAATTCCAGGCGGAGCAGCAGCAAAACCTTTTATCACACATCATAATGCGTTAGATATTCCTTTGTATATGCGAGTTGCCAACGAATTGTACTTGAAAAGACTGATTGTTGGTGGTTTTGATGGTGTTTATGAGTTTTCAAAAAACTTCAGAAATGAAGGAATGGATAGAACCCATAATCCTGAATTTACGGCTATGGAAATTTATGTGGCTTATAAAGATTACAATTGGATGATGGAGTTTACAGAAAATTTGTTAGAACATTGTGCTACCAAAGTAAACGGAACAACACAAGCAGCTTTTGGAGAACACCAAATAGATTTCAAAGCACCTTATAAAAGAGTAACAATGCGTCAAGCTATTATTGATTTCACAGGTTTCGACATTGAAGGAAAATCAGAAGAAGAATTACGTTCTGCTTGTTTATCTATGGGTGTTGAAGTGGATGAAACGATGGGAAAAGGAAAATTAATTGATGAACTTTTTGGCGAAAAATGTGAGAAAAATTACATACAACCTACTTTTATCATTGATTATCCAAAAGAAATGTCGCCTTTGTGCAAAGAACACAGAGATAATCCTGAATTAACCGAACGCTTTGAATTAATGATTTGTGGAAAAGAAGTTGCCAATGCTTATTCAGAATTAAACGACCCTATAGACCAACGAAATCGTTTTGAGGAACAACTAAAACTTTCTGAAAAAGGCGATGATGAAGCCATGTTTATTGATAATGATTTTATTAGAGCATTAGAATATGGAATGCCACCAACAAGTGGTTTGGGTATTGGTATGGACCGATTAATTATGTTTTTAACTAACAATCAATCTATACAAGAAGTATTGTTTTTTCCTCAAATGAAGCCTGAAAAGAAATCTATTGAATTAAGTGATGCTGAAAAAGCGATAATTGAAATCTTAAAAATTAACAACAGAATAGAAATAGGGGCTTTAAAAACGGCTTCTGAATTAAGTGGTAAGCAATGGGACAAAGGAATGAAAGGACTCAATAAACATGGAATGATAAAAGTTGAGGCAGATGGCGACACTAAGGTTTGTGTGTTTCAAGGCTAGAATTGTTTTGTGATTATTAACCTTACAATATATAGAAAAAACAAAACCGAATAAATAATTGACCTTCAGTTTAAATCTTAAAGTCTATACTTTACCGTCTGGTTAGTTATTCGAGCCTTAAAAAGTAATTAACATATTGTTTGTTAGTAAGTTGTATTGTTTTTTTTGTTGCTAAATGATTGCATGTTTTTGTAACTTCAAATCGTAAACCTTGCATATTTTTAAGTGAACACTTTTTAGCGTTCCTTTTTTAGGATAGGTAATAGTTTTCCGATGTGTTTTCATAAATCCATCTCTAACCCATGCACAGTATTTATGAATAGATTTTTCATGCCACTAATATAATGATTTTATTGGAAATGCATTATTAACTATCATTCTGAACAAAATTTTGCAAGTAATTTATTACTAAGCAAAATGACGTGATGAATCTTTTTGCTTTCAACCAATAGATTAGCTTCGCTGAACTTACGTTTCCACGCTGCATTTTTATATGTTGCAAAGCAGCATGAAAAATATTACTCTGAATGACAAGTCGATTTACAAATTGTTCATCAATTCATCATCAACAAAATTAGGCAAGGTAACTTTTAATCCCGGAGTTCGTTCCATTTCTCTTTTAATGGCAAAAATAGCTTCTGAGTTTCTTGCCCAACTTCTTCGGGCAATACCATTATTCACATCCCAAAAAAGCATGGATTTTAATCTTCTATCGGCATCGGTAGAGCCATCTAATGTTAATCCAAAACCACCATTAATAACTTCTCCCCATCCAACACCACCGCCATTGTGTATAGAAACCCAAGTGGCTCCTCTAAAACTATCGCCAATAACATTATGGATCGCCATATCTGCTGTAAATGCAGAGCCATCATAAATATTAGAAGTTTCTCTATAAGGCGAATCTGTGCCTGAAACATCATGATGATCTCGTCCTAAATTAACAGGAGCAGAAAGTTTACCACTAGCAACCGCTTTGTTAAAAGCTTCGGCAATTTTTATTCTTCCTTCGGCATCGGCATATAAAATTCTGGCTTGAGAACCAACCACCAACTTATTTTCTTGAGCTCCTTTAATCCAAGTAATGTTATCTTGCATTTGTTGTTTTATTTCGTCAGGAGAAGTTTTAATCATTTCTTCCAATACTTCGCAAGCAATATCATCTGTAGTTTTTAAATCTTCTGGTTTTCCTGAGGTACATACCCAACGGAAAGGACCAAATCCGTAATCGAAACACATGGGCCCCATAATATCTTGCACATAACTAGGGTATTTAAAATCTATACCATTTTCAGCCATAATATCAGCACCTGCTCTGCTTGCTTCTAGTAAAAAAGCATTGCCGTAATCGAAAAAGTAAGTACCTTTTTTAGTATGGTTATTAATAGCATTTGTCTGTCTTTTAAGACTTTCCTGCACTTTTTGTTTAAACAATTCAGGGTGATTTGCCATCATTTCATTGCTTTCCTCGTAGCTTAACCCTACAGGGTAATAACCTCCCGCCCAAGGGTTGTGTAAAGAAGTTTGGTCGGAGCCTAAATCTATATAAATTCCTGCTTCATCAAATTTTTCCCAAACATCAACCACATTACCATCATAAGCAATAGAAACTACTTCTTTATTGGTTTTGGCTTGTTGCACTCTTTGGCAAAGTTCATCTAAATTGCTTATTACTTCGTCCACCCAGCCTTGTTCGTGCCGTTTAAAAGTAGCCACAGGATTTACTTCGGCTGTAACTGAAATAACTCCAGCTATATTTCCTGCTTTGGGTTGAGCACCACTCATTCCGCCAAGACCAGCTGTAACAAAAAGTTTTCCTGCTGTTCCTTTATTATCTATTTTTCTACACCCATTCAACACAGTAATAGTAGTCCCATGTACAATTCCTTGAGGACCAATATACATATAAGAACCTGCCGTCATTTGTCCGTATTGAGTTACACCTAATGCATTAAATTTTTCCCAATCATCTGGTTTAGAGTAGTTTGGAATCATCATTCCGTTGGTTACAACCACTCTTGGAGCTTCTTTGTGCGATGGAAATAAGCCCATTGGATGACCAGAGTACATGACCAAGGTTTGTTCGTCTGTCATTTCAGACAAATATTGCATCGTAATTAAATACTGGGCCCAATTCTGAAAAACAGCTCCATTTCCTCCATAAGTAATTAATTCATGAGGGTGTTGAGCAACAGCAGGGTCTAAATTGTTTTGTATCATCAACATAATAGACTTTGCTTGTATTGATTTTCCGGGATATTCGTCAATAGGTCGGGCATACATTTTATAATCAGGACGAAAACGATACATATAAATTCTGCCATAAGTTGCTAGCTCTTCGGCAAATTCTTTGGCTAAAACGGGGTGATGTTTTTTGTCGAAATAACGTAAGGCATTTTTTAGGGCAAGTTTTTTTTCTTCAGCAGTTAAAATTTCCTTGCGTTTAGGAGCGTGGCTTACCGTAGTATCAATTTCTTTTATTGAGGGCAATTCATTTGGAATTCCTTGTTGTAGTTGTTTGCTGAAAAGCTCCTTGCTCCCCGAAAGGGAAACGCTACTTTCTTGTTTAGGCACTTGATTATTAGCTGTATATTTATCCATAATGTATTAAAGTAAAAAAAAAAAATCATTTTTTGTTTTTATAACCTCCTTCGGGAGTTGGGGGCTTTTTTTTATCAAACCCATAAGGACAATGCTTGCAGCCATTTTGGCAACAATAACCTCTTTTTAAAAGGTATTTTTCAGTGAAAATAACAAATCCTTCATCGCTAAAATAATATTCATCTTTTTCTAATTGATTTAATTTTGAAAACCCATCCATACGTTATGAAGTTTTTTCTTTGTCTTTTTCAAAAGATTCATCTAAGTGCGTTACGCCTCCTGACACAATAAACTTCATAAAATCGGTTGAATTTACGTTTTTTACAGGTGTAACCTGAGAAGCTGCAACAATAAAAAAATTTCCAGAAAAGTTGTAAGAATGAGGTAAATAAACGCCAATTCGTTCATCGGTTACACCTAATTTGGTTAAATCAGTAGCAGTTATGAAACCTAATTTTTCGAGATTAGAATCTTTACTGAGTTTAACCAAAACGGGTTTATCAAAACTTTTTTTAGAACCAACAAAAGCAGATAATAAATCTTTTACCGAAGAATAAATGGTTTTTAATAAAGGTAGTTTGTCTAAGAGATGATTAAATTGAGACTTAAGAGGTTCTAAAATAATACTAGAACCCACCACTCCCAAAAAGGTAATAACAACAATTAAGACAAGAAACCCTAATCCCGGGACATTTATTCCTACAGGTATCAATCCATCAAAAAATTTAAAAAGTTCATAAATAATGTAGATGGTTATGGTAACAGGGGCAGCATAAAGCAATCCTCTGAAAAAGTATTTAAGAAAAAGTTGGAATAGTGCTTTAGGTTTCATAGCATCTGTTTTTTTAGATAGGCAAAGATACTATACTAAGCTAAACCGTTTAATATAATTTTATTTTTTTCTTACGCAATGTTTTATACATTTGCAATTAAGAAATTTAATATAACAAACATTTAAAAATAAAACAACATGAAAAAAATTTTACTAAGTACATTAATACTTGGATTTAGTGCCCTAGTATGGGGACAAACTCAAGTAAAATCTAGTGTTCGTCCCGCAAACGGAAATGCACTAATAAATAATAATAGTTCACTTAAAAACAAACTAAACACTACAAAAACGTTGGCTTGTGTTGATACCATTAGGTATCCTCAAGTAAAAGAACAAGTTTTGGGAACTGATAACTTTTTTATATTTGAATTATGGGCAAATGATAATGAATCTATGTCGCAAACCTTTTTATTGAGTGGTTCTACAATTGGAATAACAGGGGTAGAATTTTTTGGTAGAAATAGTCCAAATGGTGTGGCAAGTGTAAGCGTTAGAGCATCTATTTATAATGTTGATGGGAGTAATAACCCAACAACAGAAATTGCTTTTGCTAACATTACCCTAACAGATACCAATTTTGCTTACAGACAAGTAAATTTTGCTCCAATTACTGTATCAGGGAACTATGCGGTAGTAATTAGACCAACAAATACCGGAGGTGTAGTTGACTTTTTTATAAATGATGCTGCTCCTAGTCAAGCGTATGATGAAAATTTATCTAGAGCAAAATCGAATTTTTATACATCTTCAAACGGTAACTGGGTAAATATGCCTACTTATACCGTTTCAGGTTTTACAGGTGGTCCATTCGATTTTGAAATGTTGGCAGCACCTAAAATTACTTACACTATAAATACAGATTTTACAGCTTCTCCAACACCTTCTTGTTTAGGAACTCCTGTAACTTTCACAAATACAACTACACCAACCAGTATTTTAAATAGTAGGTTTTATAATTTTCAAGAATTTAGAACTCATTTCCAATTTGTACCAGACTCTACTTATGTTTATGCTATGGGTGGAGCTACTCCTTTAATTTGGTTTGAAAATACAACATTCACGTATGCTACTGCAGCTAATCATACTCCTGTCTTAAATACCTTAGGTGGTTTTTGGAACAGTTGTTTAGATAACAACACTAAAACAGTATCCGTAAATCCATTACCAACAGTTACCGCAAATACTTCTTCTGCTTCCGTTTGTGTTGGCAGTCAAGTTACCTTAACAGGTGGAGGAGCTACTTCATACGCTTGGAATAATGGTGTTACAAATGGAGTTGCTTTTACACCAACAGCTACAACAACTTACACGGTTACAGGTACAGATGCAAATAACTGCCAAAATACCGCTCAAGTAACGGTAACAGTAAATCCACTACCAACAGTAACTGCAAATGCAACTGCAACAACAATATGTGCAGGAGGTCAGGTAACCTTAACAGGTGGTGGAGCTACTTCATACACTTGGAATAATGGGGTAACTAATGGTGTAGCATTTTCACCAACAGCCACTACTACTTATACGGTTACAGGTACAGATGGAAATAGCTGCCAAAATACGGCTCAAGTAACAGTTACTGTTGCTTCTGCTATAACAGTAACAGCAAACGCAACTTCAACTTCTGTTTGTGCAGGAAGTCCAGTTACCTTAACAGGTTCAGGAGCAACTTCATACACTTGGGATAATGGAGTAACTGATGGAGTAGCATTTATTCCAACTGCTACAACAACGTATAATGTTACAGGTACTTCAGGTTCTTGTACGGATGTTGACCAAATTACCATTACAGTAAATCCAGTTCCAGTAGCTAATTTTAATGCAGCTAGTTTTTGTTTAAACACACCCACACAATTCACCGATTTATCAACAATTACTACTGGTACTATTGTAAATTGGCAATGGGATTTTGGTGATGGAGTAGGAACAAGTACCGTTCAAAATCCTAGTTATTACTATAGTGCAGCAAATATGTATAATGTCACATTAACTATTACTTCAAATAATGGTTGTATTAATGCTATTGTAATTCCTATTACTGTTACTACAGTTGATGCTACAACTACAACTAGCGGAACTACCATTACGGCTAACAATAGTAATGCAACTTACCAATGGGTTGATTGTAACACTGGTCTGTCAATTTCTGGAGCTATCAACCAAAGTTTTTCACCTACTGTTACTGGAAATTATGCAGTTGTTGTAACAGAAAATAGTTGTAGTGATACGTCAGCCTGCGAAAACATTATCATTACAGGAATAAATGAGATGAATACCAACAACAACATTTCTTTTTATCCAAATCCTGTTAATGATATTTTTACCATATCATCTTCAGATGATTTAAGCGGAACAGTTGTGAAGATTATTGCTATTACTGGTCAGACTTTAGTAGAAAAAACAATAATTTCAGGAAATACAGCTACTTTTGATATGCGTGTTTATGCTGCTGGATTGTATTTCGTAGAGATTAATCAGAATGGAGTTTTAAACACCTTAAAAGTGATTAAGAAATAAAGATTAAACTAATTTTTTATAAAAGACCCTTTTAGCAAAATTGCTGAAAGGGTCTTTTTATTTTGTTCTGTATTTTTGTTCAAAGTACATACTTTTTAGTGAAGTTGTTTAAAGTTGTCTAATAGTCGAGCCTTAAAAAGCTAAAGTTAGATTTTTGTAAAGTTTATAATGAGTTTAGAGTTTATACTGAGTTTATCGAAGTGAAGTAAGAACAATGTATTTTGCTTAACCCGAACTCAGGTTGTTTGTTTGGTTATGAATTCATTTTTTGATAGAAACCTGATAAAATAAATTCCTTTTGGATGGTCTTGCAAATCAATTTCATTCGTATTGAATCCTTGTT
>PHDR01000025.1 GCA_002841035.1 Bacteroidetes bacterium HGW-Bacteroidetes-12
TGTGTTTTTTAAAAGTTTTTGTATTTACTAACAAAAAAAGAGAGGGCATTATGAAACTTTCCAAACTTTCAGAAAAAGAGTTAGTTCAATCCTACATTAAAGGAAATGAAACTGCAATTGAAGAATTAATTACTCGGTACAAAAGTGCTGTGTTTACTTACATTGTTTGTAAAGTAAGAAACGAAGCACTTGCGGAAGATATTTTTCAGGATACCTTTATCAAGGTTATCAATACCATAAAACGAAACAAATACAATGATGAGGGTAAATTTTTACCTTGGGTTATGCGTATCGCTCACAACTTAATTGTTGATCATTATCGAAAATCTAATCGCATGAGTACTACTTCGGGAACTGATGATTTTGATATTTTTGATGTTGTTCAATGTCCAGATAAGAATATTGAACAAGATTTAGAAACGAAGCAGTCATATAGCGATATAAAAGGATTGATAAAATATTTGCCAGACGACCAAAAGGAAGTGTTGATGATGCGAATGTATTATGATATGAGTTTTAAAGAAATCTCAGAATCAACCAATGTGAGTATTAACACTGCTTTAGGGAGAATGCGTTACGCTTTAATTAATCTTCGGAAAATGATAGCAGAACGTAATATTAGCTTAACTGTTCATTAAATAGAGTTTGTCCAGAATGTCCGATTTCTGCGTTATGCTCGTTTTTTTATCGCAGTCATTTACGAAAGTAAACTCCTGACGATTAAAAACGTCACAAGCCTCGAACTCGAACATTCTGATTCAAACTCCTGACTTTATGGACAGACACTAAATAGTTGAATTAATCAATTGACTTGAGTTGGCGAGTATATTAAAATATTTTGTAGTAGAAAATTTTTGTAAGGTTAGTAAATGATCCATTCTGTGGCAATCTGTTCCAACAAAATCAATTAAATTGGCATCAACCATTCGTTCTGCAATTTTTTTTACTTCAGGAGAATAATGCCCAGTTAATGAAAGCAGATTTAATTGCAATAAAATTCCTTTTGCTTTTAATTCCTCAAATTTTTCAAAGTTTTTATGCCAAAAGCTGTAACGCTCGGGATGAGCCAAAATAGGTTTATAACCATTGGTTTGAAATTTAAAAACAATTTCCTGAAAATTTCGAGGCTCCTGCATAAATGGTAATTCAAACAATACATGATTATCGCCAAAAGTCAAAATTTGTTTATTGTCAATTAATGTTTCTAATCCATCGTCTAAATTGTATTCAGCAGCTGCTTCTATTTTAATGTTAATATTGTTTTTAATTAATTCGGTACGAATTTTTTCTAAGCCACCTAGAATATTTTTGGGTGTGTTTTTATAAAAATCACACATAATGTGAGGCGTAGTAATGATTTTTTTATAGCCCATAGCTGCAAACTCTTTAATCATTTCAATAGATGTTTCCATGGTTGGTGAACCATCATCAATTCCAGGAATTAAATGAGAATGCATATCTGCTCCAAAAACTGAAAAATCAATTGCTGGGTAGTTTTCTTTTTTACCGAATATGTTTTTAAATAAGTTCAATGCTTTGCTAATCTACAAAAGTTTCTTGAATAACATTTTTTACCTTGGCAATTTCTTTTTCAGAAATAGCACCAAGTACTTTAATAACCCTTTTTCTATCAACTGTTCTTATTTGGTCGAGAGCAACGCATCCAACTTGTTTGTTGTGATGGGTTACAACTCTTGTTGGATATGGTTTTGTGTTACTTGTCATCGGGGCGATAACAACTGTTTTTAAGTATTTATTCATTTCGTTTGGTGAAATAATTAAACAAGGACGAGTTTTTTTAATTTCACTTCCAACGGTTGGGTCAAGATTTACTAATACAATTTGATATTGATTTAACTCCATTCGTCAAAATTTTCATCATTAAAAACATCATCAATGAGTAGATTATCATCGCCTACTTTATGCATTTTTTCAAATGATTTTTCCCAACCTTTTCGTGGAACTGATTTTGACTTTAAAATTATGTAACCTTTTTCAAGAATTAGTTCAACAGTATCTTTAATATTGTATTTCTCTAAAATAGTTTTAGTTAGCCTAATTCCTTTAGAATTTCCAATAGATATAACTGATATTTCCATAGTAACTTAGTTGTTGTGTAATTACAAAGTTATTACTTTTTTATTTAATAATTACTGTTGTTGAAATTAAATTTCGTTAAATTTTAAAACCTGTTAGGTTTCCGAAACCAATCTATCGTAATTTTTAAGCCATCTTCAATAGAAAAATCAGGATTGTAGTCAATTAATTCTTTAGCTAACGAAATATCAGCTAACGAATCTCTTACGTCCCCTTTACGTTCTTCACGATAAGTCGGTTCAACTTTATTACCAACAATGTTTCTTATGTTGAAAAACAAATCATTTATCGTAGTTCTTCCGCCAAAAGCAATGTTCATTACTTTACCTTTTACTTCTTTATCAGTAAACATAGCTTTAATATTGGCTTGAACTACATTTTCGACAAAAGTAAAATCCCTGCTTTGTTCCCCATCACCATTTATAAAAGGCGATTTATTTGTTAATACAGCTTCCATAAACAGCGGAATAGCTGCTGCATAAGCTCCATTTGGGCTTTGGTTAGGTCCAAAAACATTGAAATAACGCAAACCAACTACATCTAAGTTATATGTTAATGCAAAAACATTGGCATACAACTCTTTTGTTCTTTTACTCACTGCATAAGGCGATAATTGATTTCCAATTTTATCTTCTACTTTGGGTAACTCTTTACTATCACCATAAACAGAAGAGGAACTTGCAAAAACAACACGTTTTACCTTCGCATCTTTTGCAGCAGTAAGGATGTTTAAAAAACCAGTTGCATTGGCTAAGTGAGTTGAAATAGGGTTTTCTATACTTCTTGGAACAGAACCTAAAGCAGCTTGATGTGAAATATAATCAACACCATTAACAATCTTCTGGCAAGTATCAAAATCAGTAATATCACCTTCAATAAATTCAAAATTTGATAATCCTAAAAAAGGTTGAATGTTTTTTAAATAACCATTTGAAAGATTGTCTAACACAATTACTTTTCCTGCATGGTATTTTATTAAATAAGTAACAATGTTTGAACCAATAAACCCTGCTCCACCTGTAACTAAAAAGGTTAGTTTAGAAATATCGTTGTTATGGAAAGGTTTGTTGTACATGTTTGAGGTTTATAAGTTTATAAGGTTAGGAGGTTATAAGTTTATAAGATTAAAATATTTAAAATTCAACATTCAGCATTTAAAATTCCCACATTATCTATTTTCATATTGTTTTTCATAATAGTTTTGATAAGCTCCTGAGGTTACATTATTCAACCATTCTTCATTAGTTAAATACCATTGAATAGTTTTCTCAATTCCTTCTTCAAATTGCAATGATGGAGTCCAACCTAATTCGTTTTTTAATTTTGAGGAATCAATTGCATATCGCAAATCGTGTCCTGCTCTGTCGGTAACATAAGTAATTAGTTTCTCTGACTCTCCTTCAGGTCTTCCCAATTGCTTGTCCATTACTTTACAAATCACTTTTATCAAATCTATGTTTTTCCATTCGTTATGTCCGCCAATGTTGTAGGTTTCGCCCACTTTTGCTTTGTGAAAAATAACATCAATAGCTCTTGCATGGTCTTCTACCCATAACCAATCTCTAATGTTTTCGCCTTTTCCATAAACTGGTAAAGGTTTATTATTTTTAATGTTATGAATGAACAACGGAATTAGTTTTTCAGGAAACTGATGCGAACCGTAATTGTTGGAGCAATTTGAAATTACAACAGGCAATCCGTAAGTATGATAATAAGCTCTTACCAAATGGTCGGAGCTGGCTTTTGATGCTGAATATGGGCTTCGAGGGTCGTAGGGAGTGGTTTCTTCAAACATTCCTTCATTTCCTAATGAGCCATACACTTCATCGGTGGAAACGTGATAGAAGAGTTTCGAGTTTTGAGTTTCAAGTTTCGAGTTGTTAGAACTCCATATTCTACGAGCAGCATTCAGTAAGTTTGCTGTTCCAACGATGTTGGTCATGATAAATTCCATGGGGTTAGCAATTGACCTATCCACATGCGATTCGGCAGCTAAATGAATTACTGCATCGAACTGGTAGTTTTCAAATAAAGTATGAATAAAATCAGCATCAACAATATCACCTTTTACAAATTCATAATTAGATGTGTTTTCAATATCGGTAAGGTTTGCAAGGTTACCAGCATAGGTTAATTTATCTAAATTTACAATTTTATAATTAGGATATTTTTTAACAAGCAATCGAACCAAATGAGAGCCTATAAATCCTGCTCCGCCAGTTATTAGTATTGTTTTTGAATTCATAAAGTTTGTAAAGTTTGTAAAGTTTGTAAAGTTAAAAGTTCATAAAGTTTGTAAAGTTAAAAGTTTATAGAATTAAAATATTTAAAATTCACACATCTACACATTCACACATTCACACATCTACACATTAATCATAGACTCCAATACGTCATATTTTTAATTTTATCCCTGTAAATTCCTTTAATATCAACTAACACCGCATTTTTAGAAGTGATGGATTTAAAATAATCTTCGTTTAAATTGCTGTATTCAGCATGGTTAACTGCTATAAAAACAGCATCATAGTCATTGGCAATTTTATCAACCAAACCAAAGCCATATTCATGTTTTAAATGTTCAGAACTTGCGTGAGGATCTATTACTTCCACCTTAACGCCAAAAGAGATAAATTCTTTAACCACATCGGCAACTTTTGAGTTTCTGATATCGCTTACATCTTCTTTAAAAGTAGCTCCCATTACTAAAACTTTGGCTTCAGCAATATTTTTTCCAGCTTTAATAATTTTCTTAACGGTTTGTTTCGCTACATAACCACCCATCGAGTCATTTACAAAACGACCAGCATTTATAATTTGAGCATGGTAGCCCAATTCTTTTGCTTTGTAAGTAAGGTAATAGGGATCAACGCCAATGCAGTGTCCACCAACTAAGCCTGGGAAAAATTTTAAGAAATTCCATTTTGTTCCAGCCGCTTCTAACACATCGTAAGTATTTATTCCCATTTTATTAAAAATTATAGAAAGTTCGTTTACCAAAGCAATGTTTAAATCACGTTGCGTATTTTCAATAATTTTTGCAGCTTCAGCTACTTTTATTGATGCAGCTCTATGTACACCAACTTTCACCACTTCTTCATACACTTTTGCAATTTCTTCTAACGATTCATCACAACAACCAGAAACTACTTTTATCACATTGGTTAGCGTGTGTTTCGTATCTCCTGGATTAATTCGTTCGGGAGAATACCCTACTTTAAAATCGATTTTAAATTTCAATCCCGATTTTTTTTCTAAAATTGGAATACAATCTTCTTCGGTGCAGCCAGGATAAACTGTTGATTCAAACACTACGTAATCGCCTTTTTTAAGCACTTTCCCTACGGTTTTTGATGCACCTATTAATGGAGTTAAATCGGGTAAATTATGTCCGTCAATTGGAGTAGGAACGGCCACAATATAAAAGGTTGAATCTTTTAAATCATCAATATCGGCAGTAAAATGAATGTCGCAACCTTTAAAAGCAGAAGCAGCTAGTTCTTCACTTGGGTCGATATGGTTTTTCATCATTTCCACTCTTTTTTGGTTGATATCGAAACCCACCACTTTCATGGTTTTAGCAAATTCTAATGCAATTGGCAAGCCTACATAACCTAAGCCTATTACTGCAATTTTAGTTTCTTTGTTTTTTAGTTTTTTGTAGATACTCATTTTTATAGTTTGTAAGGTTAAAAGTTTGTAAAGTTAAAAGTTTATAAAGTTTGTAAGGTTAGGAATTTTTATTCGTAAATTAAAAATCCACACATCTACACATTATTTAATTAAACATTTATCTCTCATTGCATAAATTCGTTCTATTATTTCTACCACTTTTAGCCCTTCTAAGGCATTTGTGGTTGCGGTTGTTCTTCCCTTTAAGGTGTCAATAACATTTTCAATAATGTAGTGATGGTTGGCTGCAGAACCTTTGTAAGGTCCATAATCGTTGGGTGGATTGGCTGCTGCTAATTTGGGCATTTTATAACCATCAATATTACAAATTTCTACTTCGTTCATGTATTGTCCACCAATTTTAACACTTCCTTTTTCGCCAATAATGGTAATGCTACTTTCTAAATTTTGGGTGGCAATTGCTGTTGAATAATTTAAGCAACCCATGCCGCCATTAATAAAATCGAAACTTACAAAGCCCGAATCTTCAAAATCGGTTGAATGTTGATGTGTGAAATCATTAAATTTTGCTTGAATGTTGGTTATATCACCAAACAACCAATACATAATATCAATAAAGTGAGAAAATTGAGTAAAAAGTGTTCCTCCATCTAAATCTTGAGTGCCTTTCCAACTGCCTTTTTTATAATACCGGTCATCTCTGTTCCAATAGCAATTGAGCTGAACCATAAAGATTTTTCCTAATACTTCGGTATCAATAATTTCTTTTATCCAAACAGAAGGCGGAGAGTATCGATTTTGCATTACACAAAAGAAATTTTTAGAAACTTGTAGGGCTTTAAAAATTACGGTTTCGCATTGAAGTTTAGTTAATCCCATAGGTTTTTCGCAAACTACATGGTGTTTTTTTTCGAGGGCTTTTATGGCGTGTTCGGCATGAAGTCCATTTGGAGTGCAAATGGTTACAACATCAAGTTGAATATCAGAATTGAGTAAGTCATCAATAGTATTAAAAAAAGGGATAGAAGCGTATTTTTCTAAGCCTAATTCGTTTTTGTTTCCTGTGTCGGAAAGAGCAACTAACTCAGCCTCATTATTTCCAAGTATCATTTCGGCATGGCGTTTACCAATATGACCGCAACCTACAACTGCAAATTTTATTTTTTTATTTTTTGGTATCATACTTTCTTTTCTGGCAAGGAGTCATGCTCCCTTGTTAAATTTTTTGTTGTAGTTTAATTACTAAATTATCTTCTAATTTATATTTTTCATTACTTTCTTTACATATTGCATTTCCAGCAGCGTCAAAAACCAATCTGTGTCCGTATTCGCTAACCCAACCAATTTGTTTAGCTGGATTGCCCACCCACAACGAATAAGCAGGAATGTTTTTAGTTACCACAGCTCCTGCACCTATAAAAGCATACGCTCCAATATCATGTCCACAAACTATGGTAGCATTTGCTCCAATTGAAGCTCCTTCGCCAACGTGTGTTTTTAGGTATTCATCTTTTCTGATTATAGCACTTCTTGGATTGATAACATTGGTAAAAACCATAGAAGGACCTAAAAAAACATCATCATCGCAAGTTACTCCAGTATAAATAGATACATTGTTTTGCACTTTTACATTGTTGCCCAAAACAACCTCTGGAGAAATTACCACATTTTGACCAATGTTGCAATTTTCACCAAGCACACAATTAGACATAATATGGGAGAAATGCCATATTTTAGTGCCTTTTCCAATTTGGCAATGAGCATCTATTATGGCTGTTTCATGAGCAAAAAAATCTTTCATGGGTAATTTTATTTTTTTATATAGCTATTAAAATCCTTATGTTCAATTTTATTTAATTCATTTTTAGGTAAATTTTTAAAGTATTCATAGGTAATTTTAACTCCTTCAGCTCTACTTATTTTTGGTTCCCAGCCTAAAATTTTTCTTGCTTTATCAATGTTTGGTTGGCGTTGCATGGGGTCATCTTTGGGTAAATCCTTATAAATAATTTTTTGAGACGTTCCTGTTAGTTTTATTATTTCTTCGGCAAATTGAAGTATGGTAATTTCGTCAGGGTTTCCAATATTTACAGGTTCGGCATAGTCGCTAAATAATAAACGATAAATTCCATCAATTAAATCATCAACATAGCAAAACGAACGGGTTTGATTCCCTTTACCAAAAACGGTTAAATCCTCGCCACGCAATGCTTGACCGATAAAAGCAGGCAAAACTCGTCCGTCATTTAATCGCATACGTGGTCCATAGGTATTAAAAATACGAACTATTCTTGTTTCTACACCATGATAGCGATGGTATGCCATAGTTATTGCTTCCTGAAAGCGTTTTGCCTCATCATAAACTCCTCTTGGTCCAATTGGATTTACGTTTCCATAATATTCTTCTGTTTGTGGATGAACTAAAGGATCTCCATACACTTCAGATGTTGATGCTATTAACATTCGAGCGTTTTTTGCTTTGGCTAATCCTAATAAATTATGAGTACCTAAGCTGCCCACTTTTAGGGTTTGAATGGGAATTTTTAGATAGTCGATAGGTGATGCAGGTGATGCAAAATGGAGAATATAATCTAATTTTCCTGGAACATGTACATAGTTTGAAACGTCATGATGATAAAACTCAAAATTTTCAAGAGGAAATAGGTGTTCAATATTTTTTAAATCGCCAGTAATTAGGTTATCCATACCAATAACATGGAAACCTTCTTTAATAAATCTATCGCACAGATGAGAACCTAAAAATCCTGCAGCACCTGTAATTAAAACGGTTTTTTTTGAGTTCATAGAGTTGGTAAAGTTAAAAGTTTATAAAGTTTATAAAGTTTATAAAGTTTATAAAGTTTATAAAGTTTATAAAGTTTAGGAGTTTAGAAGTCATCTACACATTTTCTATTATTTGTTTTATCAAACGTAATTTATGCGAATACCTATTTGTTTCAGCATTAAAAATGCCTTGATGATCTATTTTATCGATACGCACTTTTCCAGATGCATGGATTATTTTGTTATCGCCAAGCATAATTCCTACGTGAATTATTTTCCCTTCATCGTTATCAAAAAAAGCTAAATCGCCACTTTTTGATTCTTCAATAAAACTCAAGGTTTGCCCTATTTTAGCTTGTTGGTAGGCATCTCGTGGGAGTTTAATACCGATAAGCTTGTAAATAATTTGGGTAAACCCAGAGCAATCAATACCAAATGGAGAACGACCTCCCCATAAATAAGGTGTATTTAAAAACAGAAAAGCATTTTCGGCAATACTGTTTTTATCTGGCGAAAACGTGTTGTCATTTTTTATGCCATCAAAATCAAATTCAACACCATTTAGTATTATTTTTTCATCGGTAAAATTGGGTAAGGAGCTACCGAGAACTATAGGCATTAAATAATTTGTGTTTTTATTTTTTAAAAGACTAAGAACTTCAGAGGTAACATATTTGGTGTTGTTATTTATAGATTCAAATTCTTCATTAGTAATTTCAGTACTTTGTTTATCATCTATCCAACATTCGTAATTATCAAAAGTGGTTTTAATTTTTTTCCATCCTTTTCTGTTTTCTTCATAAATGGAGTAGGTTTCTCCAAACAGCAACTGGGTAACCATTTCACTTTTGTCGGAAGGCTCAGCACGAGCGGGAACAACACTAAGGCAGCAAACACCAAATTTCATTTTTAAATTATTGGTTCATAAAGTTTACAAAGTTAAAAGTTAAAAGTCTGAAAGTCTGAAAGTCAAAAGTTTATAAGGCTACTAACAACCAACAACTAACAACTAACAACTAACTCAACACATTTTCAATAACTATTGCAGAAGCACCACCTCCACCATTACAAATGGCTGCTGCACCTAATTTTCCGTTGTTTTGTTTTAATACATTGATAAGTGTTACCACTATTCTTGATCCAGAATTTCCAAGTGGATGCCCTAATGAAACAGCACCTCCATTTACATCTACTTTTTCTGGATTTAAACCTAATTCTTTGGCGTTTGCTAAACCAACAACAGCAAAAGCTTGGTTTAGTTCCCAATAATCAATATCAGCAATAGAAAGGTTGGCTTTTTTTAGTGCTTTTGGCACAGCCAAAGAAGGAGAGGTTGTAAACCATTCAGAGTCTTGGGCAGCATCGGCATAACTTACAATTTTTGCTAATGGTTTTAAGCCTAAACTGTCCATTTTTTCTTTACTCATTAAAATAAGTGCAGACGCTCCATCATTTAATGTGGAAGCATTGGCGGCAGTTACAGAACCATCTTTGTCAAAAGCGGGTCGTAAGGTTGGAATTTTATCTAAAAACACATTTTTATATTCTTCATCTTGATTAACTAAAATAGGGTCTCCTTTACGTTGAGGCACTGAAACAGGAACAATTTCATCGTTGAATTTTCCTGCATCCCAAGCTGCTTTTGAACGGTTGTAAGAAGTAATGGCAAAATTATCTTGGTCTTCTCTGGAAAAGCTTTTTTCGGTAGCACATGTTTCGGCACAATTGCCCATGTGTTTGTTTGTATAAACATCCCACAAACCGTCTCTAACCATACCATCAACCATAGTTACATTACCTAGTTTTACTCCGCTTCTAGCATCATAATAATGAGGCACCATGCTCATGTTTTCCATTCCGCCAGCAACTACACAATCATTATCGCCTGCCATTATGGTTTGAGCTCCTAACGAAATAGCTTTCATTCCTGAAGCACAAACTTTGTTAATGGTGGTGCATGGTGTGTTTTTGTTTAAGCCTGCTGCTAAAGCTGCCTGACGGGCTGGAGCTTGACCAAGATTGGCTTGCAATACGTTGCCCATAAAAACTTCGGTTACATGCTCTGGAGCTAAATTAATTTTTTTTAATGCTCCACTTATTGCTGCTGCACCTAATTGAGTTGCTGGTACGGTTGATAAACTTCCTAAAAAACTTCCTATAGGTGTTCTAACGGCTGCTACTATATATACTTCTTTCATTTTTGTATGATTTTGATGATTATTTTATTACTCCACGAAATTAGTTTTTTTTAATTAAAACCAAAGGTAAATTAACCCAAATTTAGTAAGTAAAAAAAGGTGTGATTTTTTTTATAAGGGAAAGATAAAATATGGTATTGCGATAATTTTTTAAATTTAAGTATCGCCTTTAGTTTTTCCTTTGGTGGTTTTTACTTTAACTCTTACTTTTTTGTTGTGTTTGTCTCGTTTTTTTTGAGCTTCTTTTTTCTTTTTATCTAATTCTTGTTGCTCTTTTTTTGCAGCTTTTTTAGGGTTGGTATCGTATTTACTTAATTTATCATAATCTTGTTTGAGTTGAACACTCATCGGTTTGTTCTTTCTTGTGCCTGTATCGTAATGTCCTTTTTTCTTATTAGTTGTATTTCGTCCTTTAAACATGGTAGATTGGTCTAATCCTTTTGGGTTGCAACCCAAAGCAAAAACGATAATGAGTGATAAAAATAAAGATTGAATGAGTTTTGACATAGTGATTATAAATTACAGATTTACAAATTTAGAGATTTCTTCACTTCATCCCGAAAGCTTTCGGGATTTCGTTCGGAATGACGCTAATTACTAATACCTATTTACTTTTTAATAACGTATAAATATCTTTAATTAGTCTGTCCACATCTTTTTCGGAAGTTCCATCATAAAAACCTCTTAACCTTTTTTCTTTATCTACTAACACAAAATTTTCTGTGTGAATGAAATCTTCAATTCCACCATCGCCTTCTGTTATGGCTGCAAAATAAGTTTTTCTGGCAAGGTCATAAATGTGTTCTTTTTTTCCAGTTACAAATTTCCATTTTTTTGCATCAACAGCTAATTTATCTGCATATTCTTTCAACACAGGAACAGAATCTTCAACGGGCATTACTGTGTGTGAAAGTAATAATAAGTTGTCATTTTCTTTAAATTCTTCATAAACTCGCTGCATTTGTTTGGTCATTTTTGGGCAAATAGTAGGGCAGGTTACGAAGAAAAAATCGGTTACATAAATTTTATTTTTAAAATTTAATTCAGTGATTGTGTTGCCTTCTTGATCAACCAAATTAAACGCTCCAACTCGGTGATTTTTGGAAACATCTTGAACAGATTCGTCAACCAATTTTGGGTTTATGTCTGATGGGTTATATATTTTTAGTGGTTTTGGCTGAATGAGCATATAATAGGCAATAAAAACACCTATGATAACAACAATAATAGCAGGAATAATTCTTTTCAAGGCTTAGTTAATTTATGGGTTTAGGAGATTTTCACATTTCACATTTCGTTCATCTACGTAGCCCTCCCTTCGGGAGGGTTGGATGGGATTCACCTTTCTCATTTCATATTTTTCAATTCTCTATCTAACACTTGTTGTAATAATTCTGCATCGAGTTTTTTTGCAATAAAAATTTTGTCTTTATCTAACAAATACACTTGAGGCGTTGTAAAAACATCATAAGTTGAGCTGTAATTTAAACTTTTTAAATCAGTTACCCCACTTAATACATATTCTGTTGCTTTTTTCTGGTCTTCATAAACATCTTTGGGTACTGCTACATTAATAAAGTCTAATTTGTTTTCTCGGATAAATTTTTTCCAAGCATCGTTGTGGTCTGAACTCACCGCATACACAATAACATTTTTGTCTTTTATCGTTTCATAGTATGCTGCAATTTTTGGTAACTCCTTTTTGCAATGACCACATTCAGGATCCCAAAAAATTAGAATAGTATAGGCTGCTTTTTGTTCATGCATATTAACCCAGTTTTTGCTAGCCGTATCCATTAATGTTAAATTAATTGATTTTTTGCCAAGAAGAAGGGGATAAATTTTAGTAGCCCGTTCTTGCACTTTTTCAATGGTAGTAGAATCTGCCCAATAAGCTTGTTCGTGTGTATAATATTTTAAGGCAATATGAGCAAAAACAGCATCCATGCCCATAATTTTAGATTTTTCGTAATAATTAATAAGGTAATGCACTGAGTATTTAAAAATTTCTTTGTTGGCTTTTGATTTTTCTATCACAAAATCTACATCAGTAATAATTGAATCAGGATGAGGATAAACTATGCTTTTAAAATATTTTTCTAATTTATTGTGATATAAAGGACTTCTAATAAGTCGTTCATCAGCAAAATCTAGTTCATCAAAGAAATGTTTTTTATAGTAATTATAACGTAAAACACGTAGCAACGAGTCGTTTTTAACTTCATTAAATTCGGTTGTTTCAGGTTCTTTCATGGCTTTGAAAATTGAAGCAACAAAAGTTGTTGGGTGTTTTTCTATGATAGATATTCGGTATTTTTTAATGTCATTTTCAATGTCGTTGAGTTGTTTTTCAATTTCTTTTTTTTCGGCTTCGGAAGTATTTTCATTACTGTGTTTTTCACGCAAAGCAGTTGCATTTTCTTGAAGATTTTCTATATATAGGAGGTGTTCTAAAAACAATTTATTTTCTTCCGATTTCTTCACAACCATATGTTTGACAAAGTGAATGGTATCGGTTTCAATATCGATAACAGGCTCATCAACTAAGATTTCAAATAACACTTTCCCTCCTGAGTAAACACCGTAAATTCCACTTTCGAGTTGCGATTTTTTACCAGTAAAATGAACAACCCCATTGTTATCAAAATGAGCAGTATCTTTATAAAAACGTTGGTTTCCAAAATAGCTAATTAAAAAGCAATCAGCATCTTTCATTCCCTTAATTTTTAGTTTAATAGAGTAATCACTTTTCTGACTAAAAATTGGATTAAATAGTCCTGTAATAAACAATAGAATTAGTATTTTCTTCATAATTTTGAACAATTAAAATTAGCTTCAAATTTAGTATTTAATTTAACCTATTTAAAGGGTTAATTTCTTTTAACAAACTTTTAACGTGCCAAAATATTTAATTTACATATCTATTATAGTGCCATCGATATTAATATGTTTGGGAGTTGTTCTTTATTTGTTTCAAGAAAAGTTGATTTTTTACCCTGATAAATTATCAGAGAAGCATATTTTTAAATTTAATCAGCCGTTTAAAGAGCATTTTATTAATACACCCGATGGAGAAAAAATTAATACACTTCATTTTACGGTTGAAAACCCAAAAGGCATTGTATTTTATCATCATGGTAACGCAGGCAGTTTAGAGTATTGGGGGCAGAGGGCAATAGATTTTACTAAAAGAGGATATGATGTTTTCATGTATGATTATCGAGGTTTCGGTAAAAGTACTGGTAAAATAAAAAATGAAAAAATGCTTTACAAAGATGCCTTATTGATTTATAAATTTTTATCAAAAGGGTATAAAAGCAATCAGATTATATTTTATGGAATTTCGCTAGGTTCTGGAATTGCAGTGAAATTAGCACATGAAATTGCTCCAAAAAAATTAATTTTAGAAACACCTTATTTTAATTTTTATGATGTATCTAAATATCATTATCCTTATTTACCTAATTCAATTTTGTTGCATTATCAGTTTAAAACAAACAAGTGGTTGCCCGAAATTCAAGAGCCGATTCATTTAATACATGGAACTGAAGATGAAACTGTTCCTTATTTTATGGCTGTGGAATTAGAAAAATTAGGAGCTCATATTGATTTGTGCACTATAAAAAATGGATCACACAATAACCTTAGCTCCTTTGCTAAATATCAAGAATATTTAAATGAGATTTTAAATTAAATTAAATTT
>PHDR01000388.1 GCA_002841035.1 Bacteroidetes bacterium HGW-Bacteroidetes-12
ATATCTTCTTTGCTAAAATTTATTTGAATCATAATGTTTTTTTTGTAAAGATACAATATATTTTTTAAATACGCAATTTATAACCTTAACAAGTATAATTGGGCATCTCAATTTTTGTTTATAAATTATGAAAATATACTATTTTTTTCCGACAAAATCAGAACTACTATGAAAATCATATTTCTTTTATTTAGTTTATTGTTTTCAATATTAACTTTTGCACAACAAGACACTTTAGGCAAAACCCGTTACACTCCTGAATTTCGCTTTAAGACAGGTATTTTTATGAGTTTTGAAGAATTTCAACATAATGAACCTTCAATCATTAATTTTAGAATTAAAAAAAAAGGAAATTTTAACGATGGAATAATATTTGAATATAAGTGTGAAGACGATTCAAATCTTTGGTGTGAAACTGAAAACTGTTGGGGTTATTCCGAAAATGGGAACGTGTATATTAGTCAAAAATTTGCTAATAAATATTTTCGTATTCAAATTATTGGAGCATTAATTCACTATATTCGTTTTGATGGTTACGATTATCGTGATATGGGATATTCTTATAATTATTATATGCAAACTACTGCTGTGCCACGCTTTAATGAGTTTTTTCTTGATTTTGACACAGGAAATTCATACTTATTTACTTATAAAATATTCTCAGAGTTCCTGAAAAACAAAGACGAAGAACTTTATAAAAAATTAATGAATACTAAGAAAAAGAAAAAAATCTACACTCATTTTCTTTTTAAATATAATGAAAAACACCCAATTTATTTTTAAGGATTTTAAATTTTAACAGAACGCAGATGACACCCCAATACGCTAAAGCTCCCGACAAGTTCGGGACAAATTCCGATAAATCGGAACAGGTTCGGGGCAAGCAGATTTTTTGTGATTTTCAATGACAATGCTTAAATACTTATTTTTTTTTAGTTTTTTAATAAATATTTCTTTTTCTGTCATAACTTTCTGTAATTTATTTTATCATTTGAGCATTTATGCATTGTCGCATTATCATAACTTGTCCCGACTTGTCGGGATTGTCGCATTATTGCTTTTCTTTAATCCATTTATCCAGCTTAAAAGTTTTAGACACACGGATACCTTTTGTTGTGTTTTTTAGTTTACAACATTCATTTTTTGCATCATGCTCGAAAAATAAAGTATAATTTTTCTCAACAGCTTCTTTTAAAAAATCTTCCTTTTCTTTTAATGTTAATAATGGACGAACATCAACAGAAGCTATATATGGCAACGGAATATGTGAAATCGAAGGAATAAAATCTGCTATATATACTATTTTTCTTCCCTGATAATTAATTATGGGAATTATTTGCCCAGTAGTATGTCCATTAAATATTCGGATACTTATATTAGGAATTATTTCTTTTTCTTCGGTTATTAGATTTAGCTTATTAATTTTTTCTAAAATTAAAAAATTTTCTTTTAAGAAAGCTACCATCTCGCGTTTATTAGGATTCATTGCCGAATTCCACTGCGATTTACTAATCCAATAATTTGCATTTTTAAAAACAAACTCAACTTCTTTGTTTTCTTTATTAAAAAAAGAAGCACCCCCACAATGATCATCGTGTAAATGTGTAAAAATAACATCTGTTATTTCTTCTATGTCAAAACCCACTTTATTTAAAGCATCTTCTAAGGAATGATTTGTTTGAATATATTTAAACGAATAATATTTTTCACTTTGCTTATTCCCAAAACCCGTGTCAATTAGCACTTTTCTATCATTAGTTTCAACAAGTAAAAGACGATTACAGATAGTTATCAAATTATTTTCATCTGAGATAGAAGCTTTGCCCCATATTGATTTAGGAACTACTCCAAAACACACACCTCCGTCAATTTTCCATGTCTCTGCTTTTATAATATGTAAATTCATATTTTTTATTTATAATTGTATCTATTTAGGCACTTTCAGAAGTAAGCAAAAATAGTATAATCCAAAATACTTAAAATTAAAAATGCTATAATGCTATAATTTAAACTCTGTGCAACTCTGCATTCTCTGTTATACTCAATTAGTTCATAATCTGCGTATTTGTAAAAGTTTGAAATTTCAAATTTAATAATGATTTTATTTCTTTTTTATATTTAATTTTGTGAACC
>PHDR01000026.1 GCA_002841035.1 Bacteroidetes bacterium HGW-Bacteroidetes-12
GGTTGTTTTGTAATAAAATACCTGTGCGATTTGCAGGATTAACAATACTTAATATACTTGTAGTAATTGGAGCTACATTTATTCCTAAATTACTTTGAAAAAATCCATCGCCTGCTACTTGAAAAGTACTCACAGGATTACTAACGCCTATTCCTACTCTTGTAGGACAGTCAACTCCAGTAAATAAAATACCATAATTAGGGTTAGGGTTTTGTTTCCAAACGGGGAGTATATTTCCATTGATATCTGTTCTGCAAGTTTGTAGTGGTTGATATATAACATCAAATAATCCACTTCTCTCCAAACTGGTTAGTTTTCCGTTATTATCGGTTGTAACAATTCTTACTTCACCAGGAGGGAGCGGAGTTATAGGTTTTAGTTTGTCTAAAAATACATCTCCCGAAAATTGGGTAGCTGTATCTTCTAATAATCTAAAGCTTTCAATGCTGTTTCGTTTGAAAACTAAATCTACATTATTGGTAGTTCCAATAAATTTATTGATATCGGCATTGTTCCCTGTTAATTTCCACTGCCCTTGTGCATTAGGATTACTATTCGGATTTTGAGCGTATAAAAATACAGTAGAGATCCCAATCATAAAGGCTACGGAGAATAATTTACGTGTTGAAAAGTTGAAGGATTGAAGCATTTTCATAAACTAAAAATTTAAAGATGAGATTCCAAATATAAAACACTTAATTGAAAGCACCAAATTTTTTTGTTGAAAAACAGCACTTTAGGTATTTATACTGAAATGGTGTAAGTAAAAATACTTATAGAATTATTTAACCTTAATCACTTTAAACTCTGTTCTTCTGTTTTTTGCTCTTCCTTCAGGATTATCATCGCCATTTGGAAGTTTGTTTGGAGCAATGGGTTGAGCTTTTCCATAGCCTTTAGCAATAATTTTGTTTTTAGCTATCCCTTTGGAAAGAATATAAGAAACGGCTGCTTCGGCTCTTTTTTGAGAAAGTGTAAGATTAAATTTTTCACTTCCAATGTCGTCTGTATGAGAACTTAATTCTACTCCAATTTCTTTGTTTTTTTGAAGTATGGTAATTAATTTATTTAACTCTTTTTTTGAAGCTTCGTTGATTTCAAAAGAATCATAGTCATATAAAATTTTTGAGATGATAAAATTTTCATTTTCTGCAATTTTAATCACTTCATCTATCTCGTTGATAAGGGTAATGATGGTTTTATCAGAGCTTAATCGTTTGTAACTGTATTTGTTTTTACCAAATTTTTTGGCTGCATCTATTACCTTTCCATTTTCATCCAATAAAATTACATTCATATCATCATCTTCTTCTAATTTAAAAAGATACACTTCATCTGGAGAGAGTTTTTCAAAAACAAACTTTCCATCTTTATCTGTTTTTGCCTTACCAATTATGTTTCCTTCTTCGTCAATAATAAATATATTCATACCATTAGAATAATCGCCTGGTAATTTTTTGTAAACCTGTCCAAAAATAGAAATGGTTAATAAACTTTCATCTACTTCTTCTAGTGGTTTTAATTCATTGTAGTAAGAATATGGAAGTGCCTTGAAATTAAATTTACCACTACCCAAACGATTCGCTAAAATAACCTTTTCACCTTTTTCATTGGTTAAGTATATTTTAGATTTTTCCAATAAATTTTGGTCGTCTTCATCAATTTTAATAAGGTAATTTTTATCCATTTTTAGTTTTTCAAACTTAAAATTTCCATCCTTATCTGTTTTTGTAGTTTGGATAACTTGGTCGTTCTCATCAACTAATAATAAAGATGCTCCATCTGTTGAAAGTTTGTTGTAACTTAACACTCCAGTTATGGAAGTCTGCTCCAACACATTGTGCCATTTAAAACTGTAAATATCATCACTACCAACTCCTCCCGCACGATTGGAAGAGAAGTAACCTGTGTCTTTATCTTGAAAAGTAATTCCAAAATCATCAGCTGATGAATTTAATGGGGCTTTTAAGTTTTCAACAGGAAGTTTCCATTGATTATTTTCGTACACTACCGAATAGATGTCTAAACCACCATATCCACTATGTCCATCTGAAGCAAAATACAACGTATTACTATTGTCTTTGAAGTAAGGAAAAACTTCATCTAAAGGAGTGTTAATGTCTTTCCCTAGGTTTTTTGGTTCACTCCAACCATCGTTTGTTTTTGTTACCATATATAAATCCATGCCACCAAATCCTCCAGGCATATTTGATGTGAAAAAAAGTGTTTTTCCGTCAGATGAAATCCATGGATGAGCAACAGAATAAGTATCATTATTAAAAGGCATAGCAGTTATATTTGTCCATTTAGAACCTTTGGCTGTTGCTTGATATATTTTTGATTGATTTATCAATTTTTTTGAAAGTTCTCCTTTAACTGAACGGGTGTAAAAAATAGTATTTCCATCAGAAGAAATGCTTAATGGACCATCATGATACTCGGTACTTAATTGACTAGAAAATTCTTTAACTTTTTCAAAATGTTGGTCTTTTTTTGAATAAAAAATAGATAGATATGGACGATTGGTGTAACTGTTCGTTTTTTCATTTACAAAATCAACTTGTCGTTCTGATATAAAAATTACAGCGTCTTTATATGCTAAAGCACAAAAATCAGCATATTTTGAGTTGATATTTTCGACCAATTTCACTTCAAAATTTTTATCTTCGGTTTCCCATTTAGTTATATCATCAATAGATTGCAAAAGCATTTTTCCAATTAAGTTATTTGGATATTTATCAACTAATGTTTGAAATTGCTGTTTTGCTTCTTTTGGTTTGTTGTTATTTTTGAGTACTTGTCCATAATACAAATAATTTGATGGCTCATTAGGATTAAGTTCTACCGCTTTTTTATAATAGATTTCGGCATTGGTATAATCCTTAAGTTTTTTATAAGAGAACGCTATTTTTTGAGTTGCCTCAATGTTGTTGTTGTTTTTTTTTAATACTTTTTCATACTGTTTAATAGCCGATGGATAATTTTCATGTTGAAAAAATACGTTTGCCTTGTTTAATTGACCTAAACAAGCGGTTGTGGTAAAAACGATAATACTTATAATAAAACTTATTTTAATAAACATAAATTTAAAAATATCGTGGTGAAACTACTTTTGATTTGAAGGTGTTAAAATCGTAACCGATAAATAATTCGTGCGAACTACCATTAGTTAATTGGGTTGCAGTATAATCATAAGCGTAGCCCATTTTCAGTGTTTTTGTAATGTTAATTTCTGTCATAAAAACAAATGTTTGGCGGTGTGTAAGCGTTAGTCCAACTAAAAATTTATTTTTTATTAATAGGCTTCCATTAATATCAATATGACCTTGTTTACTTTGTCCTCTCAATATGGCTGATGTTTTTAGGGTGAGATTGTCGCTGAGAGCAAAAGCCCTTCCAGCCGTCATTGTTAGGTTAATATATTTTCTTGCTACAGAAGTTGATGTGTCTATTACAGATAAATTATATTTTGCTTGGTTAAGATGGTCTAAAGCAATACCAGCATAAAATTTATTGGTGTTATAATAGATTCCAAAATCAAAATTTGGTAAAATAAAATTATCATTAGCAGTAGTTGGGATGGCATCATCTTGATCTTTATACTCAATTTTAGCCCAATCGTACTGATAGTTTAAAATTCCTCCACGCAAACCAAAGGCTAATTTTCCTCTGCCTAATTTAATTTTGTAAGCATAAACCAACGAAATATCTTGTGTTGTTCGTGGTCCAATGTTATCATTAATTAATTGAAACCCCAATGCCATATTTTGATTTTTTAGAGGAGAATGTAGTGTAAAAACCTGTGTAGTTGGCGCTCCGTCTAATCCAACCCACTGGCTTCTGTGAAGTAGCACACCGCTTATTGCGTCTCTGCTTCCTGCATAACCTGGGTTTACGCCAAGTGGATTAAACATATACAAACTGTATTGAGGATCTTGTTGTGCAAAAGCCTGTAAAGTCATTAAAACCGTAAGTATTAGTAGTATTTTTTTCATTTTAAAAAATTTTATTTACCCTAAAAAGCCCCTAAATCCCCCGCCTAAGGCGGGAACTTTTCCATCACGCAAAGCCATTATTAATTCTCATTTTTAAATGTACCATCTACTTAGCCCCTCCTTCGGAGGGGTTGGGGAGGCATTACCTTGTTATTTCTACCCATCCTTTATAAGTTTTCCCTCCAACTTCGGCAACATAAAAATAGGTAGAACTTGATAATTCTTCTCCAGAATTATTTAATCCATCCCAAACAACAGCATCATTATTGTAGTTTTTCCCTGACCAAACTTCTTCTCCCCAACGGTTATAAATTTTTACTTCATTTTCTGGAAACAACTCAATGTTGTCTATTTTCCAAATATCATTTTTTCCATCGTTGTTTGGAGTAATTCCTGAATAGAATTTTAGTTGACATTCTTCATCACTATCTAATCCTACTGTAAGCTGAGTAAAAAAGGTGCAATTGTTACTTCCTGTTATATTTACATTATATATTCCTGCTTCCAGTTCATTTGCTTCTAAAATGGTGGATGAATCTTCTACAGCAGTAATAATTACCTGATAAGGTCCTGAACAACCAAGCACGTTATTAATAAAAATTGAACCATTGTTGGCTCCTCTACAACTTTCGTTGAGTATTTCAGCATCTACAATAGAGTCTAATGGTCTGAAATTGGGTTGCTGAAAACCTTGTGTAAGTATCATGGAAGTTGGAAACAAGGTTTGCACCGCTGCTTCTCCAACAGTTGAAGAAAGCGTTATGTTAGTACCTACTTGGTAACTACCTGTGCTTCCTATTACTTGTTGTTCGATAACCACTTGGGCATTTATTCCAAAGGGAAATAAGATGAGAATGTAAAGTAGTTTTTTCATTATTTCTTTTTAATGGTATGTTTAAATTTTAAAACGGCAAAGTTAATTTCAATAGATGTTTCGCTTTCATTGGTTGCTAAATCATTGTCGAAAATTTCGGCAATCATTTCTCCGCTCTTTTTAAGATTTCTACTTCTTTTTTAGTCAGTTCAATTATGTAGCCTTTTGGAAGTTTATATTTTTTACTGCTTTATTTATTTCTTTTATATGAACACCATACAATATAGCTACATCACTGTCTAAGATAACTTTTTGGTTTCTTAGGTCAATAACTTTGTTTTCGATATGTTCAAACTTTACAGTAGCGTTCATTTTTTTATTTTAATTTACCAAGCCTTTAGTTACCACCACTATTCCGCTTACTAAGGACAGGCTAAAAAATTAGTCTGTTTCAGTAATAGTATAAGTAATTTTTATTGTATAGATTTTCATGTCTGGTGTTGTAGCAGCTGTCCAACTAGTAGAATATATCCTAATATTATAGCTATATAGATTATTGTTAATTGTTGTTCCAGACAAACTTGTGCTCTGAACTGTCGTGTCATTTATAGTTGTAGTATAACTAGAGATGCTTGAAAGACCTCCTGTTAATCCTCTACGTTGGAAATCAATTGTCATAGATGAAGCTGAATTATCAATATAAAAAACTTCGATATTTGTTATTATAGAACCGTGAGGTAGATATACTGGAGCAACAAGAGCATTTGCTGCTGTAGAACTAATAATACCTACACCTCCAGATCCAAAAGAGCTATAAATATCTGCTGTTGAAGAATTCGCTAGTCTAAAATCAGTTTCTCCAATAGTTAAATATCTAGTTTTTGGAGCATTATAAATATAGTTGTTTGATGTCGTGTTTCCATCAATATGTAGCTTTTCAGCAGGAGTAGTTGTTCCAATACCTAACTCATCTTGAATATAAACTCTACCATCACCAGTAATACCACTACCAAAATAGCCTGCAAAGTTTGTACCTGTCGATCCTGTTGTGTAAGCGTGAAGTGCATAATTATTTCCTGTTCCTGTTGCTCCACCCGCTGTTGTAAGTACACCTATATTTATTCCACTATTCGTAGCAACACTAACAGTGGACTCTATTCCTCTTTTGAAAGTGCCAGTAGTATTAGCGTTAACCACTTTCAATGCATTGTTTGTATTAGGTGGGGTAGTTTCATTATACAACACATCTAGTTTAGCCGAAGGAGAGGCCGTTCCGATACCAACTTTACCATTATTTGTAATTGTTGCAGCAACAAGACTATTAGTAACTAAACTTAAATTATGATTAGAGCCTGTGCCTACCCATCCTGAGGTTCCATTAGAGCCAAAATCCATTGATACACCACTTGGATGGTTAAATTGGAAATATTTACCTCCTGATCCAGAAGTATTAATAACTAATGGATTGGTCGTGTTTGAAACAGGAAATAATTGAATATTACCTAAAGTACCTCTAACAACGTGCAATTGAGCATTCGGGAGAGTTGTTCCAATCCCTACATCACCACCTCCCGTAATTCTAACCCTTTCAGCATTACTAGTGTGAAAAGTTATAGGAGCATTATTTTCTTGTTCGATTCTAAAATCACTAGTAGCTCTCCCTCCTGCTCTAATAAGTGCTACTCCAGGGCTGGGAGTTGCTAAGAGTAAGCCTGTATTAAAACTAAATGATCCAGCACTAATTCTTAATATTCCTTCTACATCTAATTTTTCCTCAGGAGCAACTGCTCCAATGCCTACGTTACCAGTATTATTATTATAAATATTAGTTCCATTTTGATTCCAAAAATTTGTTGTTAATGGAAGTGGTTGCCATTGAGCATTTCCAGAAGCATCGGTAGTTAAAACATTGCCAGTGACTGGTGCGGGTCCTCCTAGATTATTTAAACGTAAACTACCTTCTAAATGAAACTTAGCAGTTGGAGTAGGTGTTCCAATGCCAATGTTTCCATTGTTTAAAACAGTAAGTCTGTTGGTGTTGTTAGTTGATAAGTGAATTTCATTCCCAGAATTGGTTAGAACCCCTCCAGAAATAATATTAAACTGGTTTGGAGCACTAATATCAGCATTAAAAGTGCCTACAAACTCTATTTCTGATCCCGATAACGTATTAATAGTAAGTAGAGATGTTGGGTTGATTGTCCCAATACCAACATTACCAACAGTATTTATTCTCATTCTTTCTCCATTTTGAGTGCCAAAAACAATATCATTATCAGAATTGATATAAGAATTGCCTGGAAACAAACTATAACTTGAGTTGGCATATCCTATAAATAATTTTTCTTGCCCTAAGTTATTTTGAAATGAAATAGAAGATGTTCCTTGAACATTAGTGTTTTCAACTTTAAAAACATGACCTTGCACACTATCTTTCACATGTAATTTATTTGCTGCGTTGTTGGTGCCAACGCCAACTTTGTTTGTTAAAACTGACTGATGAATTGTGTTTGTAAGAGTGTTCAATACCCACGGAGAAGAACTTCCCGTAATAAGTGTATTTGGATCTTTCCAAGTAGCACTTCCATTACCATTATTAGTTAAAACAAAATTTGAGTTTAAGGCATTAAACCCTCCAACACGCAAGGAATCAGTATCAAATAATCCTTTATTGTTGGTATAAACATTACCTGTAATTCCTTTTGTAAAAACAATGGTATCGGCATCATTAATGATTAATTTACTATTTAATAATAGGTTTTTATCTGTTTTAAGCAACATATCACCATTTTGAATACCATTAATCATGGTCATAAATTTTGAAGTTGGATCCAACCCAACCAACGCAGAAGTATCGGCATTATTTGCAAACACAATACCCGTGGCGCCAGTTTGGTTGCTATTGGTTATTAAAATGGCTGCACCACCTGCATTTACACCATTAAAGGAAGCAACAATAGTGTCTGTTGAAGCTACTGTTAATTTATGTGGTTTTGGAATCGTTGCCCCAGTGCCAATACCTACATTTCCCAAATTAAAAGAGTTATTATTGTATATATTGTTGTTTGCATCTATCGACCAAAACCCTTGCCCTGAAGCAGTTGTGTCAGCATTGCATACATAATAAGTAAAATCAATTTCAAAAGGGTCTAATGTGCTGTTTCCATTGTCATCTGTTCCTACTTCTATTTTGTTTCCTCCATTTGAACAGTTTGCCCCTGGAAGTTCAGCTGTTACTATAGATAAACTATTTCTACCAGGCAATCCTTGAGGTCCATTTTGTGATTCTTTAGCATAGAGTGCATAAGGAACAGAAAGTAATTGAGAGCTTCCCATTAGATTTCCGTTTACAATAACAACAAGATAATGCAAATTCGCTCCCCAGCTAATTGCAGAAAAAGGTCCAGCAGAAGGTGTTCCACCTCCAATTTCAGCGGTAAAAAGCCCAAACTGATTGGTAGTAATTCCTGTATGCGTTTCGGCATAAACCACAGAACCAGAGCCAGAACCTTGTCTTATTTCAAACTCAACACCTAGGGCTTGGTTAATTAATGGATTTCCAGATAAATCTCTAGCTACTGCTTGGTAGTTAATTTTTTCGGGGACGTTTTGAGCAAAAATTAAGCTGCTTACTAATAAATAAGCTGATAATAAAATTAATTTTTTCATGTGTTTATGTTTTGTTATTTTTTATTTAACATTCATTTTTTACCATTAAGGCATTAAGCTTATTAAGTTTTTTTCTTCATGTTTCTTAACTTCTTAATGGTTTATTTTGTATTTATTTTTTTCAACAAGGGGTCATGCTCCCTTGTTGAAGTTTGCTAATAACCATCCGCCTGTGTGTTAGACTTTTTAATAAGGCTCGTTTCACGATATTCATTTTACTTTATAATTCAAATTGACGTTATTTTTTTTAAGTAGTTGCTTTTAAAGAAAAACAATTTAACTTTTATCGATAAAATAAGGTCTTTAATCAGACAAATGTACAATTTTTTTGATTAAAAAAAATAATTTAAGATTAAAAGAATGTGTCTTAACAACTTGAAAATTAAGTAGCATAATTTTTGATTATTAATATTAAAAATTCGGAAAGTGGAGTGATTTGAGTATATTACACATGCATACCTATTACAAGAATATCATCAACTTGTTCGAGTGAACCTTTCCAGGTTTCGATATTATTGTTTAGCAATTCTTTTTGATTAACAAGAGATTCGGAATGAATACCTAACAAATAATTTCTGAAATTTTTATACATTAATTTTTTTCCTTTAGGTCCACCAAATTGGTCGGCATAACCATCAGAAAAAATATAAACCATATCATTTTCTTGTAATTGAATAATGTGATTGGTGTATTTTTGTTTAGGGTTTTCAAAGTAAGTGCCTATAGCAAATTTATCTGCTTTTAATTGGGTTATTTCATTATCCCGAATGAAATAAAGAGGATTAAATGCACCCGCATATTGTAATTCTTTTTTAGAGGCATCATAACAACAAAGAGCCAAGTCCATTCCGTCTTTGGTGGTTGATCCAAGGGCATTGTTGTGTAATTTTTCGCTTATTCCTTTGTTTAAATCGTCTAATATTTCTGCTGGAGTATCGTATTTTCGCAAAGCTTCATTTAGTGCATTATTGCCTAAAATACTCATAAATGCACCAGGCACTCCATGTCCCGTACAATCAACAGATGCAAAATACGTTTTGTTGTTTTTTTGCTCAATCCAGTAAAAATCACCCGAAACAATGTCTTTGGGTTTATATAAAATAAAACTAGTTGGCAAGGCTTGTTTAACAAACTCGTCAGGTGGCAAAATAGCTTCTTGAAGTCGTTTTGCGTATTTTATACTATCAGTAACTTCTTTATAAAGTTCACTAATTTTTTCATTTTGCTTTTCTATTTCATCTTTTTGTTTTACAACCTCTTTTGTTCGCTCAACTACTTTTTTCTCTAGCACACGTTCGTTTTCTTCTAAATCTTCACGCATTTTTAAAAGAGCTATACCAAGCGTATCCTCATTGCTTAAAGGTTTGTAGTTGGTATTGTATTTCCCTGAACCTACTGCATTTGCAAAATCTTTTGTGCTTTTTAATCCTACAACCAACCTATTAAGCGCAATAGTCATTTCTCCTATTTCATCATTTCTTGCTTGTATGGCTTTTTCTGGAAAAATACCTTTACTGAGTTTTAATAAAATATGTTTCAGGTTGTTTACAGGGGTAACAATGGATTTGGTAGTATAAAAAGCGATTAAAAGTCCTCCAATAATAAGTGCTAAACCTAGATATTTTGCTAATGTTTTTAGAAAATTAAATGAGGATTGCATTTTTTTTGTTGCATTATCAGTCTGAAATTTATGAATATTTATTAATTCATCTAAATGAAAAATAATTTCATTGGTTTTGATGTAAATATCTCCATCATCACCTATCATAGAGTTTGCTAGAAACTGATTGGTGGCTTCTTCATAACTCTCAAAGTCTGGCAAATAAGTCATTACTTCTTGATGCATTTCAAATAAAGCATCAATTTCTTCAAATAAAGAATTAATTTTCTTTAGGTCTTTTTCATTCCAAGAACTAGCCAACTTGGAAATTTTCAATTTTATTGTGGGATATTCTAATTCTATTAGCCGAACTAATTTTATTTTATCTGGATGGTTGGTGTTAGATTGAGAATAAACCCAATTAAAAATAAGCATTTTAGAACGAACTGCTAAAAATTTTAGTTCTTCTAAGGCTGTTAATGAAGGATTGTTAACAGTAGCAATTTCATCATTTATTTTAATGCTTTTATCTAATGTTTGGTAGGTAACAAAAAAAACAGAAATAACTAAAAAAATTAGCACACCAAAGCCAGTTCCTATTCGCTTACCTATACTAAATTTGAAAGACATAATAATAAAGTTACTGTGTTGTGGTTTCTAATTCGAGATTAAAAGTACGCACTATTTTTTGATTGATTTTAGTTCATTTTCATAATAAGCAGATTTTTCCTCATCATTTAACCCTCTATAAATACTTTTTAATCCTTCCAATGCGTCTTCCTTTCTATAATCTAATTGATATGCTTTTAGCATATAAGGTAATGCATTTGAGAATAAGGATGCTATTTTATCTTGCACCTCAAGTAACTTATCAAAATCAGAATCATAATCGATATTATTTGCTAAATCAACACCTTCATTATAATATAGTATAGATAAATTATAGTGAGCCGAAGCATTTTGGTTGTCTATGGCAAGAATTTCTAAGAAAATGGTTTTTATGGCTTCTTTTTGTGTAGAATCTAATGCTGTTTCTTCGTCAATTGTACCAATAGCTGTGGCTAAAGCAAATTTAAATTGTATTATATTCTCTTGAACTACTTTTTTATCCATACTAGATAAGGATGTAAGCGTATGATAGAATTCAAAATTGATTTTTGCTACTTCTAAATCAGGAACAGTTAAAGCTCTTGCAGCATCATTATAGTAGGTTGAACTAATATATTTAATTAAACTTTCTGCTTGAGATTGATAGGTTTTATTAGTGTCAACAAGTAAAAGTTGTTGAAGCGATGTTGTTACTTCGTCTCGTAATTGTGAAATTAAAAGTTCTTTTTCTTTTAATTTATACAAATCTTTATAAATTATTGATTTGTAAAACCAAGTTTTAGCATCATTTATAAATTGACTTTCTTTTGAAGCAATATCTATATATTTTTTAGCAGAATCTAATTCATTTTTTTGAACATAGAATTCTACTTTCGATAAATTATTATTTTTAACAAATTGTGCATTTGCAGTTGTAATAACTGACAAGAGTAGAATTGATATGTAAATTAATAATTTCATTATTTATTTAACCGTAACTGCCAATGCTTCTAAATTTGAACTAACTTTTAATTTTTGTATTTCAATATTTTTTTTACTCATCTCAAACTTTTGCTTGTTTTCTCTAATCACAAAATTGATTCCAGCTCCTTTATCTACTAAACCTTCTTGTTCGGTAACAATCAATGTGCTTGTGGATTTTGTTTTTTTGAGAATAGCATTCATATCAATGCTTTTATCATCGGTAATATAAAGAAGGTGGCACTTGTCTATATCTGCGATTTCACTGAATTTTTTTACTAAAATTGATTGGGCACCAATTTTTTTTGTTTGAGCCATTTTTGTTAGTTCCGAGAAAAGAGGGGTTTCTCCAACAACGCCTAATACAAAATATCCTTCTTGGTAAGTTTTTGGCCACTCAATATATTTAGTGAAGTTGTAAATAAAAACAGCCTTTAGTTTCGCATTTGTATCCACAGAAATTCGTTGGTTAAAACTTGAACCAAGTATGAATAACACGATTAATATGATGCTTGTTTTTTTCACTAAAAAAGTTGATTCAAGGCAATTTTTAAGCCAAAATTAATTTTAGATTAAATGCAAATATAATTTTTTTAATGAAACCGTAGCGGATATTTAAGTTATATTGGAATAATAAACGAAGTACTACAAAAAAAGTATATTCTATTGGTATTGAGAGATGAAATCTGTTTGCTGAAGATTAAAATTAAGAGAGGTAACTATTGTTTTTTTCTGCCCTTACCAGACTTTCTACCACCACTAGCTTCACCTTTTTTAGCGTCTTTACCACTGGTTTTTACATTAACAATTTTCCCATATCTCGACTTAGAAGAAGAAAAAACAGAGCCTTTTTTTCCTTTTATTTTCTTTTTACCTGTGGAATGTTGATAGTTTTTGCCTTTTGCCCCGCCACCTCCGTTGTCAACTTCCACATTAGGTCCTTTTTTAGAGCTGCTTGTAAACAAAGCATCTCCACTTGATTTGCATGAAAATAAAATCAATAAAATTAGTATATATAGAGAAAGTATAAGTTTATTCACAATGTTCGTAATCCTTAGTTTAATAGTTAAGTTTTAATTTTTTTCCGTTTTTCCGTTTTTCCGTTTTTCCATTTTTTTTAGGATTACAAAATTTTTTTTAGGATTACAAACAATAAAAATGTAAACTAATTATTTTCCATTCTTTGCTGATTTTCTTCCTGATCTCGATTTTTTTGTAGAAGAGTCTCCTTTTTGTTTTTTACTTCCTGTTTTGTACCTAGTTTTTTTTGATGAAAACTCAGCTTGATTTTTCATGTCTTTTCGTTTCACATTCTTTTTAGAAACAGAGTGTTTATATTGTTTAACCTTTGACTTAGAATTCCCTGCTCCATTATCAGACTCAACATTAGAACCTTTTTTAGATTTCCCTTCAAAGGCATCTCTTTTTTTTGTAACTTCAGTCGAAGAAGAAGAAGAAGCAACAGTTCTTTTCTTTTTCTGACCGTAGGATGTTAACGTAAAAAGTAAAAGAAATAGTGTTATTATATAAAAATTAATTCTCATTAAATTAGTTAAACTAGTTTTGAAAAACAAAAAATTTTTCGGAGTAAATTTAGTAAGACAAATCAATAATGACTAATAATAAGCACTCCTTTTATTAACACAAGACTGTTTAATGTTAATAACTTATTGTTTTGGAGCATTAGACGCAGTAATAGTAAGGGTCTGTATGTCTCTATCAAATAAATATAACCCGCCTTTGTCTGCTCCTATGAGCCTTAGTTTATCCATAATTGTGCGTGCCAATGCTTCTTCTTCAATTTGCTCGGCAACATACCACTGCATAAAATTGTGTGTAGTGTAATCTTTCTCAGCTAAACAAACCTCAACTACATCATTTATCTCATTTGAAACGGCTACTTCATGGTCTAGTAGTGTTTGAAACAAATCTGTTAGTGATTTATAGGAAAGTTTAGGTTGTTTCAATGCTGGAATAATAGCCTTCCCTCCTCGTTCGTTAACATATTGAACTATTTTTAGCATGTGCATTCGTTCTTCATCGGCATGTTGATAAAGAAATTGTGCTGCACCTCCTAAGCCTTCTGTTTCTGCCCAAGAAGCCATTGCTAAATATGCTTGTGAAGATTCTGCTTCTATCTTTATTTGAGTGTTAAGTGCTTTTTCTATTTTTGGTTTTAACATTTCTTTTTCTTTTGAGTTTTGCTCAAAGTTAATGAGTATAGATGAGAAATAAAAATATAATAATCTGAAAATCTAAAAAAATTACAAACTACGATTTTTTAACAACTAATTTTTCTTCTATATCGAATCCAATTAAGTTTTCAAGAAATTGATATAGTTCGGTTTTGAGTATATACAAACGCTCTTGCTGTAGAATAATTATAATTTAACAATTAGATTATAATGGTTTTTTTTGTAGTTTAATGATATTCAGACTGTTGAAATAAATAATATAATTCTAATAATATTTACCTCTACAATGATTTCTCATAATACTTCGAAGTTGCAAACTTCGAAGAGCTTCTCTTTAAGAATTGTAAACTACACGATACAATCGTGTTCCAACCTTAATCTACTGGATGGGATTCCTCCTCTTTCAAATCTTCGGGATGATAAGAGAGTAGTGATAGGTTTGGAGAATTTGGAGAATTTGGAGTTTGAATGGAGAGATTAGCTTCGCTGAATCTTCGATTTAGCTCCGCTGAACCTAAA
>PHDR01000389.1 GCA_002841035.1 Bacteroidetes bacterium HGW-Bacteroidetes-12
CTTTTATGATATCACCGACATACAAAACAGTATCAAAGCTGGGAGTAAAGCAATGCTCACCATGCTGAATTCGAGACACTGTTGCTCCGGTCATTGATCTTAACTTCAACTCGCAGATGGTCTTACCATTAACTGAAAGGTTTTCCACCTCAAAATGGGCGTTCAAGATTGAAGGGGATGCCCTTTGCTCTTCCGCCTCAACCCTTGAGTTTTCTTTGGCTAAATCTATTCTTAGTATTCTTGGAATTAGCTTAACAAAAACTATCACTCCAATTACTCCAAGAGGGTAAGCTATCCCGTATCCAATGGATGCAAGAGGTGAAGAAGTGGCGTCAATTGCAACGGTAAGTCCGGGTGTGCTTGTAAGAGCACCACAAAGCAAACCAACAGCCAGTGATTTATCAATACTAAACAATTTCATAAATCCAAAGGCCAGTAACACACCGGAAATAACAATAAATGAGGCCAAGAGGGCTAGATTTCGACCGTGTTTCTTGAATGAATCAACGAATCCAGGGCCAGCTTGTATACCAACGGTGAATATGAAGAGCACCATTCCAATACGCTCAATTACAGGAGGAATTGAGACTCCAAAGTGCCCAAATGCCAAGGCAACAAAGATTACAGCCGACATATCAAATGAGATGCTCGCAATTCTAACCTTGCCAACAATAAAACCAAGGGTTATAATTACAAAAAGCCCAAGGATTGGATTGTTTATCAACTCCATAAAATTACTTTTAGGGTAAACAAAAGTAATAAAACATACGTATACAATTCTGTTTATTGATGTTTTCGACTGAAATGAGGTGCTACGAAGAGTTCAAATTTATCTCTAATTAAATATATTTGACAAAACTATTGACAAAAGCTAAAAAAGACGTTATTTTGCTCTTTAAATTACGATGTTTTATATCATTTTATTAATCAGAATGTTTTTTTATTAAATATTGTTACCAATTCAAAAATTATTATAAAATTGCGACTTCAAATGAGAGTGTAGTAAGCACTTAAGTTTTTATTAACTATTAACTAACTATAATTTTCTAATCTTAACACTAAAATCTTAATATTTAATTATTTCAGTAATGAAATCAAGGAAGGAAATGAGGAAACCGGCAAAGGAGATTTTTGCCAGTTCTGATGATCTGAAAAAGGCCCGAAAACTAAAGCCTGTTAAAAAAGAGAAAAATCCGAAGCGTACTTTTCTCGAAGAAATTGATGATCTTGAAGACATTGAAATGGATTACCCAAAAGATGAATTTGAAGACGAAGACTTTTTTGATGATGATGATGAATAACCATTGAATTAACATATTAATTTAAGGGGCGTATGCCCCTTTTTTTATCTATAATTTCTGGATTTAGATTTAATTGCTTTTTACTACAATCTTTTCTATTTTTACTGCAAACCATTTTAAGATGGATTCCTTTAAACTTCCTTTCAGCTCAATTCTTTTAATTATTCTATTTGCCTTATCTTTTTCAGCATTAGGAAGCAATTCTGAATTTAATCCCGATTCTGTAAAACAACTACTTGAGGCTTCCTCTGAGGAGCAACGGTTAGAATTACTTCTATCATCATCTGAAAAAATTCTTACTAAACACCCAAATGAAGCCATTGAGTATAGTGAAACTGCACTTTTTTTAGCAAAAGAGCAGAACAACCTGCCAGGTATCGCTAAATCGCAACTCCTTTTGGCAAGAGCATTAAATATTCTGGGAAGTTATAATAAAGCAATCGAATACCTTGATAATGCCCAAAGTTACTTTCTTGAAAATGGTGACAGTTTAGGTTTAATTGAGACCTATCAACTATTTGGTCAAATCTTTACCCGCATTGGCGATTTTAAAAAGGCATTAGACAACACCCAAGAGGCCTTTAGCATTGCTGGTAAAATAAATGCTAAATCAAAAATTGCTGAACTAGTTAGAGAAACAGGGAATATCTATTTTTATTTTGATGAAAAAGCCATTGCCCTAGACTTTTACCAAAAAAGTTTGGCAATTAGTCAGGAAAACAAAGACAAAGATGGCGAAGCCAAGGCTTACAATAATATGGGCCGTATTTACTCTGAACTAGGGAACTACAGCCTTGCACTTGAGTGTTTAAAAAAATCGCTT
>PHDR01000390.1 GCA_002841035.1 Bacteroidetes bacterium HGW-Bacteroidetes-12
GAAAAATCTTCCCGGGAAGTGAAACTGCATTGTCGAGTCGTGTTACTTGATCAACCATAATTGGGCAAGCCTCATTTAGTTCACTTGCTGTTTTCATCAATGTTTTATCAAATGATGGTGCTTTAAAAAAAAATTGCTGAACTAAAACGCCCACTACAATTGCCAAAACTAGCCCTAGAATTGAGCCATACTTTTTTTGTTTTTCCATGGTTTAAGATTTAGGGGGTTAGTAATAAATTCGTACACTTAAAAACAAAAATGTTTACATGATAAGTCTCTAGGAGTTGATTCAAAGGCAGTACTAATTTCAATACAAAAGCAAATCAAAGATAAGCTAATTGTTGGAATTTCAACACAATAGAAAAACTAGTCTTCAATTTTTTGAAGAAGCAAACAGGTTAAGTGATGCAAATTATTGCTTGAAGTTTTAATGCAAGGTGCAATTCGTTCTCCAAAAGTCCAGAACTCGCCAGTAAATACTTTGTAATACTCCTGATCGATAATCTTAAACGAAGTTTTATTTAACCATAGGTTTATTTCATCGCGTGAAAAAACCTGAGTAATAAAATTTGATGTTTGACCATACCCCGCCTCGGGATGCTTGTAAATATCATTATGGTAAGTAGTTTCGTTATAGGGAAAAGTTAAAAGAAGGTAACCGTTCTTTTCAAGTAAATTATGAATATTCTCAATGGCTAATTTATGATTTGGAATGTGCTCAAGAACGCTCAGGCAAGTTGCAAATTGAAATTTATCTTTAGTCTTGGGATTTGTAATATCGTCACTAACAATTTTATAGTGCCTATTGAAGTAGCTACCCCAGTATCCCTCAATTTTATCAATAGCTTTAACCTCAAATCCACAGATAGAGAGAATGTGAGGCCATGATGATTTACCCGAACCAATATCAAGGACTTTACCTGTGCATAGTGCTTGCAAATGCTTTAGCGAAAAGGCATATTCAGTGGCTCTTTCATTAATTACTGGGAAAGGTCGCTTCTTCTGTTCTTGTTTAAGGATAGGATCTAAATACTTAGCTCCAATAAAATCATAAATCTTACGAATCGATTTTTTCATGTTTCTTTTAAATAAATGGGATGTCTTATAAAACTTATTTAATGGTCATTTAAAAAAAGGCAAAACAAATGTATAAAAAAAGTAGAGCCTTAGCCCTACTAATTTAAATTGATTAAAACTTATTATAGCTGTTTTTGAATTCATAATAACATTTCTACTTATTGCTACCCATACTCACTTATTTTTCTCAATAGATCAAAATTAACAATGTAAAGTGTTTTACCTTTCATCTCGATTAATCCGTCATCCTTAAATTTTTTGAGCATACGAATAACGCTCTCGGTTGACATACCAGTTAGCTCACCTAGTTCCTTCCGAGATAGGTTTAGTTCAAAATCTCTCTGCTTAAAAATCCTTTCAGATAAACACAAAAGAATATCGGCCATTCTTCCGTAAAGTTGCTTATGGGTTAGGCAAAAAAACCGACCAAAGGTTTGAATTGAATTTTCACAAAGAATATTGATTATAGAATTGGCAAACTTCACATTTTGGTTAAGAATCTTTCTAAAAATATTTATGTCAATAAGACTGGCAGTTGAATCAATATAAGCCATGGATGAGTAGTGGAAAATATTATTCCCCTCAAAAATGGTTGTTAAGCCAATTATATTGCCTGAGGTAATAATCTTCAAGATTAATGAGTCGTTCAATCCCTCTAAATAAATTTTTGCTAATCCTTCTTTTAAAAGTATAACATGTGGAGCAATTGTTCCATGTTTGCATATCACCTCACCCTTTTTATAGCGAACATTTATTGAGTTGCTATTAATAAGATCAAGTTCTTCTTTTGATAACATATCAAAGCAAACGCACTTGGCATTGCTTACCGTGCAACTAGTTAGAGCTGAAAAATCTTGCATATCAATAAATATAAATATTTGGCTAATTTAATTAAATAACATCAAATCAGCAAAAAAGTTGATTCAAATCATGTTTTAGTATGCCCAATACCTTTCCATTATCTGGGTGTACATCATAGGCACTTTCTTCGTTACTGTTATTTGAATAACAATCTTTGTGTCGTCGATAATAATTATTAATCA
>PHDR01000027.1 GCA_002841035.1 Bacteroidetes bacterium HGW-Bacteroidetes-12
AGATTAGTTTTAACAACACCATTAAATTCAAAATCACCTATAAATGAACATCTTACAAAACATGGAGACGGTGTTAAAGTAATTGCCCTTTGGGTGGACGATGCCACTAAATCGTGGGAAGAAACCACCAAAAGAGGAGCAAAATCGTTTATGAAACCAACCGTTGAAAAAGATGAGCAAGGAGAAGTGGTACGTTCAGGTATTCATACTTATGGAGACACGGTGCATATTTTTGTGGAAAGAAAAAACTACAACGGAGTATTTTTGCCAGGGTATAAAAAATGGGAATCAGATTACAATCCAGAACCAACAGGTTTAAAATTTATAGATCACATGGTTGGAAATGTAGGTTGGAATGAAATGAATACTTGGGTTAAGTTTTATGAAGACGTTTTAGGGTTTGTAAATTTTTTATCATTCGATGACAAACAAATTCACACCGAATATTCTGCCTTGATGAGTAAGGTAATGAGTAACGGAAATGGTAGAATTAAATTTCCTATTAATGAACCAGCCGAAGGAAAGAAAAAATCTCAAATTGAAGAATACTTAGATTTTTATGAAGGACCTGGAGCTCAACACATAGCTGTAGCTACCGATGATATCATTACAACTGTTTCTAAATTAAGAGACAGAGGAGTAGAATTTCTATCAACTCCACCAGAAGAATACTACAAATCAGTTCCAGTTCGATTAGAAGCTCATAATCATAAATTAAGAGAAGACATAGAAACCCTAAAAAGTTTAGGAATAATGATAGATGCCGATGAAGAAGGCTATTTGTTGCAAATTTTTACAAAACCTATTGAAGATAGACCAACATTGTTTTTTGAAATCATTCAACGAATGGGAGCAAGAGGTTTCGGTGCAGGAAATTTTAAAGCATTGTTTGAATCTATTGAAAGAGAGCAAGAAAAAAGAGGTACGCTTTAAAAAATCAGTATTTCGTTTTTAATAATAAATAAAAATTGTACTTTAGCGGTTCAAACCTAACAAACACAACATGAAAAAAAATAAATTAATAGCCTTGGCAATCATTGCATTTTTATTTACAGCACCTTTTCATTATGCCTATATAGCTATTGAAAAAGAGGGAGGAATTGTTCAAGCATTGAGCATGACGTTACTAATAATAGGAGCAATAATAGCAATAGTATTGTTTAACGAAGAACCCGAAACACATCATTAAACTTTTTTTTTTTTTTTTGAAGCCCAAGGTAATTTGCTTTGGGCTTTTTTATGCCCTAGGTTCTTTTTATTTTGAAGTTTTATTATTAACCTGACGGCAATATATCGATAAAACAAAACTGAATAACCAATTGACTATCAGCTAAAGTCTTAATATCTTAATATCTTTATTCTATCGTCTAGTTATTATCCTAAATTTGCAACCATACTTTTATATTTAAAATGAGCAACAAACCAAGCATTCCAAAAGGAACAAGAGATTTTTCGCCAATAGAAATGGCTCGCAGAAACTATATTTTTGATGTCATCAAAAAAACATATAAAAAATACGGTTTTCAGCAAATAGAAACACCTGCAATGGAAAACCTAAGCACCTTGGTTGGAACAGGTGGAGATGAAAGTGATAAACTAATTTTTAAAATTTTAAATAGTGGCGATTATTTAGCTAAAGCCGATGAAAAAGCATTGCAAGAAAAAAATGCAAACGGATTAACCAAATCGATAGCCGAAAAAGCGTTGCATTATGATTTAACCGTACCTTTTGCCCGATATGTAGTTCAAAATCAAAACGATATTACTTTTCCGTTTAGGCGTTTTCAAATACAACCCGTTTGGCGTGCCGACAGACCACAAAGAGGACGATACCGTGAGTTTTACCAATGCGATGCCGATATTATTGGTTCAGACTCCTTGCTTAATGAAGTAGATTTAATCAAAATTATTGATGATGTGTTTACCGAATTGTTTCAAGGTAAATTAAATTATACGGTTTCAGTTAATAATAGAAAGATTTTGCAAGGGATTGTTGAATCTGTTGGAGAGCAGGATAAATTTGAACAAATTGTAGTTGCGATTGATAAGTTGGATAAGATAGGTATAGAAAAAGTTATCAAAGAACTTAATGATATAGGTCTTAGTGAAAAAAGTGTATTATCATTAATGGATTTGTTAGCTGTAACAAAAGGTTCAAGTAATTTATATGAAATGGCATTAACTCAATTAGAGTTCTTATCACAAAAAATAAATAATACTATTAACGGTCAAAAAGGCATAGAAGAATTAGAATTTGTGTTTGAAAAAATACAACAATTAGGTTTAAAAACAGCTCATGTGAAATTCGACCCAACGCTAGCTCGTGGTTTAGGTTACTACACAGGAACAATTATAGAAGTGAAAGTAGCTAACTTTCCGAGCATTTGTGGAGGCGGAAGATATGACGATTTAACAGGTAAATTTGGACTAAAAAATGTTTCGGGCGTTGGTATTTCTTTTGGTGCCGATAGAATTTATGATGTGTTGTTAGACAATAATTTATATCCCGAATTTAAAGGCGACTCAACGCAAGTGTTGTTTGTAAATTTTGGTGAAAAAGAACAAGATTATTGTTTGCCCTTGCTGTTTCAATTAAGAGATGCAGGCATAAATGCAGAAATTTATCCTGATAAAGTGAAGCTGCAAAAACAAATGACCTTTGCCAACAACAAAGCCATTAATTATGTAGTAATAGTTGGAAGCGATGAAATGGAAACAGGTAAACTTACTGTTAAAAATATGGAAACAGGAACGCAAGAAGCGTTGACAATTTCTGAGTTAATTGAAAAATGTATCAATTAAGGTGTTAGTGCCATTCTGAACGAAATTTTATAAACTGAGGCACGAAGTTTAATAAAATGAAGAGAAGAATCTCTAATCTATCAATAAGGGGCATACTCCCTTGTCAAAAACTAAAATCTGTAACATATATAAAAAAATGAACAAACTTCAAGAGGTTAAAGAAAAAGGATTTGTAACGGCAGCGTTAGAAAAAGGCAAAAACCTAATTAAAGAAATTGAGCGTTTAAAAAAGGAAAAAAACGCAGTAATTTTAGCTCATTATTATCAACAAGAAGAAATTCAGGATATTGCTGATTATATTGGCGACAGCTTAGGATTGGCCCAAGAAGCCGCCAAAACCAATGCTGATGTTATTTTATTTGCAGGCGTTCATTTTATGGGCGAAACAGCAAAAATTCTAAATCCAACAAAAAAAGTAATTATCCCCGATTTAAACGCAGGTTGCTCTTTAGCCGATTCGGCTCCAACCGATAAGTTTGAAGCATTTTTAAAGCAACACCCCAACCACACCGTAATTAGCTACATCAATTGCTCTGCCGAAATAAAAGCCTTGAGCAATATTATTTGCACATCATCTAATGCTGTTAAAATTGTGGATAGTTTACCAAAAGAGGAGAAAATAATTTTCGCACCCGATATTAATTTAGGTAAATATGTAGCAAAAAAAACAGGACGAGATTTGGTTTTGTGGGATGGTGCTTGCGAAGTACACGTAGAAATTTCGGCAGATAAGCTAAAATTTTTACAAGGAAAATACCCCAACGCACAATTAATTGCTCACCCCGAATGTCAGGAAGCAATTTTAAATGAAGCCGATTTTGTTGGCTCAACCACCGCATTACTTAAATACGTGGAAGAAAGCAACGTACAAGAATTTATTGTAGCTACCGAAGTAGGCATTATTCATAAAATGAAACAAGCTGTGCCACATAAAAAACTCATTCCAGCACCAGCAGTAACCAACAACACCTGTGCTTGCAGCGAATGTCCGTATATGAAAATGAACACCTTAGAAAAAATTCACGCAAGCTTGGTGCATTTGCAACCCGAAATTTTTGTAGAAGAAACTATTCGATTAAAAGCCCTAAAATCGGTAAACAGAATGTTGGAAATGAGTTAATTCATTAAAAAAATATATCCATTGAGCGAAAAAGCAATTAACAACCATAATAAATAAGGCAACATTAATACACCTTGCATTTTAGATTTCTGAAACCCAATATAACAAAACCAAGCAATTACTATTATTAACAAAAGCAGTATAATCAGTCCTAAGAAAACCTGGTGAAAATAAAAAAAAGTTGGATTCCAACCCACATTTAAAATAAACTGAACACCAAAAATCCAATAAAAAGCATATAATTCTTTAAATGTTTGGTTAGATGTAAATAGGGTTAAATAGAAAGTAAAACAAAGCATTATTAACGACCAAGCAGCACCAAAAACCCAACCAGGAGGTGTCCAAGGAGCTTTTTCTATAGTCTGATAAAACGTGTTTTCAACAGGGCTTCCTCCCATCAAATAGGAGCCTATTGCCAATGCTGAAAAATTTATTGCAAGAAAAACGAAAAATCGTAGCATAATCAAATTAACATTATTTATGATAAAGTTACATTTTATTGTCGTATGATAGACGTTTAGAGTTCATTAATTAGGTTTATTTTTGATAAAAATATTATTAACCTTATAAACTATAAAATTATGGCACGAATTGAAGCTTTAACAAAAGAACAAGCACACCCAGATGTGCAACCTATTTTTGACGGAATGAAACAAAAAATGGGCATGGTACCTAATATTTACGCAACATTGGCTAATTCGCCAGCTGCCTTAAAAGCAAATTTAGCTTTTGGAGATGCCCTAAAAGCAGGTTCATTATCAATGAAAGAAGTAGAAACCGTTGCATTGTCCGTTTCTCAAATTAACAACTGCACCTATTGCTTAGCAGCTCATACCGCTGTTGGTAAAATGGCAGGGTTTACTGAAGAAGAAACAATAGCTGTTAGAACAGGCGAAATTGCTGATGCAAAAATAAAAGCCCTCTCTGATTTAGCAAAAGAAATTACTACTACAAAAGGCTATCCAACAGAAGCTACTTTAAATGCTTTTTACAATGCAGGTTATTCAAAAGCAACACTAATTGAAGTAATTGGTTTAGTTGCCTTAAACACATTTAACAACTATTTTAACCACATTGCTGAAACGCCAGTTGATTTTCCTGTAGCTAAAGAAGTTGAATTGGCTTAATTGTAACTAATCAACTTAGATTTTTATGTTTACAAAACAAAGGCTGTCAATTTTGACAGCCTTTGTTCATTTTTTTCAACAGCAAGAGGTTACGGACGAGTATTTAATCAAAAAATTCAAGAAATAACGAAATAGTTTATAAACTCAAAACAGTATTTATTTAGGGTGCTGTTCTCAATAAAATTAATAATGGAGGTTTAAAAAAGCCATTCATCATTTAGAACTCCCATTTATGTAATATTAAATATCTAATATGAGTATTAAGATTATCTTTGTTGTTTGATATATTACATAGATGCAGTGATAGAAATAAAAGACCTCCATAAATCGTACAAAATGGGTAGCAACGTGCTTCACGTACTAAAAGGAATTAACTTTAGTGTGGAAGAAGGCGAATTAGTTGCCATTATGGGGTCTTCAGGTTCAGGAAAATCAACATTGCTCAATATATTAGGAATGTTGGATTTGTTAGATTCGGGAACATATACTTTAGATGGAGTTCCAATTGTAAACCTAAATGAGACAAAAGCAGCCAAATATCGAAACAAATTTTTAGGCTTTGTTTTTCAATCATTCAATTTGATTAACTATAAATCAGCATTAGAGAATGTATCCCTACCCCTTTATTATCAACGAATTCCCAGGAAGGAAAGAGAGAAAATTGCCATGCAATACCTTAAAAAAGTTGGATTATCTGAATGGGCAACACATTTACCAAGCGAACTATCAGGTGGTCAAAAACAACGAGTAGCAATTGCAAGAGCATTAGCTGCTCAACCCAAAGTATTGTTGGCAGATGAACCAACGGGTGCATTAGATTCGACTACCTCTTATGAAGTAATGCAACTTATTCAGGAAATAAATGATGAAGGAAAAACCATTTTAGTTGTTACCCATGAGCCTGATATTGCCAATATGTGTAAACGAATTGTTCAATTAAAAGATGGGGTAATTATTGAAGATAAAAAAGTAACCCAAATTAGAGCTTCCGATTATGTTTAGTAGAGACAGTTGGCAAGAAATATTTCAAACCATAAAAAAAAATAAACTCCGAACATTCTTGTCTGGATTTACCGTTTCATTGGGAATTTTCATTTTTATTATTTTATTGGGGCTTGGCAATGGACTAAAAAATTCATTCAATCAGTTTTTTTTAGATGATGCAACCAATACATTTTTTATTTTCCCTAGCTCAACATCTGTTCCTTATAAAGGATTTAAAGCAAACAGAAAAATACAATTTAAAAATGAAGATGTAGTTGATATAAAGAAAAACTTCCCTTTCTTTTTAGAATATATTTCACCAATTCTTTTTAGAGCAGGAACAATTTCATATAAAAATAAATCCAACAACTATTCTTATAGGGGAGTAGCACCAGTTTATCAATTTGCAGAAAAAACAATTTTGATGCGAGGAAGATTTATAAATGAAGATGATGTTAAAAACAAAGCAAAATATGCGGTAATAGGAAGGTTAGTTGCTAAGGATTTGTTCGGTAGTGAACAAGCTATTGGTAAATATATTATTATACAAAATACAGCATATAAGATAGTTGGAACTTTTCAAGATGCTGGAGGCGATAGAGAAGAGCGTTATGTTTATCTTCCATATACAACCATTCAACTGAATGAAAAAAACACGGATAAAATTGACCAAATTGTGTTGGCCTTTAAACCTGAACTTGGCTACACAGGAGCAATGATTTTTGAAGAAAAACTAACTAAATTCCTAAAAGAAAAACACAGCATATCTCCTACAGATGAAAGTGGATTTTTTATAAGAAATGTTGCTGATAATTTGAATAAAAATATGCAATATGCTGATATTTTAAAATTAATTGTTTCATTTGTTGGGATAGGAACATTAATAGCTGGAGTTATTGGAATTAGTAATATTATGGTTTTTGTAGTCAAAGAACGTACTAAAGAATTAGGAATAAGAAAAGCATTGGGAGCAACACCTTTTTCTATCGTTGCAATGATATTGCAAGAATCTGTGTTTATAACCATTATAGCTGGCTATGTGGGTATGATTGCAGGAGTTTTTGTATTGCGTTTTGTTGGCGATTCACTCGAAAACTATTTTATTTTAAACCCTTTTATTGATACAGGAACAGCTATCTTTTCAACCATAATATTAATAATCTTTGGTGCAATAGCAGGCTATGTTCCAGCAAAAAGAGCAGCTCGAATTCAACCTATTGTTGCATTAAGAGATGAGTAAATTAATTAATGTGTGAATTTGAAAATGTGTGAATTAGACATAAGACGTACGAAAATAGAGGTTATAAAAAAAATAAAAGAAATTATACTTTATAAACTTTATACTTTAAGAACTTTATAAACTTTAGACTTTCAGGCTTAAAAATGATATTTAGAAAAGATACATGGATAGAAATTTTAGGCTCTGTTTCAAAAAACAAAGCCCGAACCACCATTACCGTAATTGGAGTGTTGTGGGGAATTTTTATTTATATCACACTATCTGGAGCAGCCAAAGGATTAGATAATGGTTTTGAAAAACAATTTGAACGAGTTGCTATGAACAGTATGTTTGCTTGGGCTCAACAAACAAGCGTTCCGTATGATGGATTCAAAACAGGAAGGAAACTGCAACTGAAATTAAGAGATGTTGTTATTTTAAAAAACAAAATACCCGAAATACAATTTATAGCACCCCGAAATGCAAGAGGTGTTTTTGGCGGTGAAACTCCTATGGCCTCAAGAAATCAAAAAAGTGGAACGTATAATGTCTATGGTGATTTTCCTGTGTTAGTAAAAATTGCTACGAAAGATATTTATGATGGAGGTCGTTTTTTGAATGAAGAAGATATTCAACACGCAAGAAAAGTATGTGTAATTGGAGAACGAACCCAAAGAGAACTATTTAATTCTGAAGAGAAGCCCGTAGGAGAATTTATAAAAATTGGAAATAGCTTTTTTCAAGTAGTTGGAGTGCATAAATATGCTCAGGGAGGAGGTTTTGAAGATGATGGCGATATTTTTATTCCATTTACTACTTTCAAACAAATATATAACACTTCAGATAATGTGAGTTGGATGGCAATAGCAGCTTATGATGATGCGGATGTAATACAAGTAGAAAAAAAGGTAAAAGAAGTATTGAAAATAATACACCGTGTTGCCCCTGAAGATAACCAAGCTTTTGGGTCATTCAATTTAGGTGAAATTTTTAATAAAGTGAAAGGATTTTCAAAAGGATTAACATTTTTGTCGTTAGTAGTTGGTGTAGCAACTATCTTTGCAGGAGTAATAGGAATAGGTAATATTTTATTAATTTCTGTGAAAGAGAGAACAAGAGAATTGGGAGTTAGAAGAGCGTTAGGAGCGACCCCTTATGAGATAAAAACACAGATAATTTTAGAATCTGTTTTTTTAACACTCGTGTCAGGTATTTTAGGGATTATTTTGGGAGCATTGGTGCTAGCAGGAATAAATGCAGCAACCAAAGATGTTGATGATTTTCCTTATACAAATCCAACAGTACCTATTCCTTATATTATTGGAGCATTAGTGATAATGGTAGTATTAGGCACTTTAATAGGATTAATTCCAGCTCAACGGGCTGTTAGTATTAAGCCAATAGATGCACTTAGGGAAGAGTAAATGTGGGAATGTGTAGATGTGTAGATGTGTGAATGACTAATAACTAATAACTAATGACTAATAACTAATGACTAATGACTTTTAACTTTACAAACTTTAACTATATAAATTAAAATTATGAAATACGTTTTATTAACACTTGTTATACTAGGAGTAATCTTCGCAAGCTACTTCTTCATATCCTCAAACAGTAAAAAATCAGTAACCTTTAAAACAGAAACACCTTTCAACACAACCATTGAAAAGAAAACTGTTGCCACAGGAAAAGTTATTCCTGAAGATGAGGTTGAAATAAAACCACAAATTTCAGGAATAATAGATGTTATTTTGGTAAAAGAAGGCGACCAAATAAAAGCAGGTGATTTAATTGCAAAAATTAAAGTAATTCCGAACGAAGCGGCATTAAATGGAGCAACAGGAAGAGTTAAAAATGCCAAATTTGTGCTTGAAAATTCAAAATTAGAATATGAAAGAAACAAAAAGCTGTTTGAAAAGGAAGTGATTTCGGCTCAAGACTTTAATAATATTGAATTACGATTTAATCAGGCAAAGCAAGAGTTAGCCAATGCCGAAAATGACCTTCAAATTATTCAATTAGGAACAAGAGAAGGAGGAGTTGCCAACACGAATATTAAAGCAACAATATCAGGAACTGTATTAGAATTACCAGTTAAAAAAGGAGATCAAGTAATTGAAAGTAATAATTTTAATCCAGGAACTACAATAGCAATTATTGCAAATCTTAAAAACATGGTTTTTGAAGGTAAAGTTGATGAAGCTGAAGTGGGTAAACTAAATATTGGAATGGATTTGAAAATTAGTTTAGGAGCAATTAATGATAAAGAATTTGATGCAAAACTTAGATTTGTTGCACCAAAAGGAGTGGAAGAACAAGGAGCTGTACAATTTAAAATTGAAGCAGATGTTTTCTTAGACACCGCTTTTTTTATTCGAGCAGGATATAGTGCTAATGCTTCTTTGGTTTTGGATAAAAAAGAAAATGTGATGGCTATTCGAGAAGCATTGTTGCAATTCGATACAGAAACCAATGAACCCTATGTTGAAATACAAACAGGAGAACAACAATTTGAACGAAAGGATGTGAAAATTGGGATTTCCGATGGTATAAATGTTGAAATTTTATCGGGTGTAAAAGCAACCGATAACATAAAAATTTGGAGTATAACCCAACCAGAGAAAATCAAAACCAAATCAGATAAGGAAAGTGAAGACGAGTAAACCAAAACCTTTGAATCAATACTAATGAAAAAATACTATTTTATTTTACTACTATTAATTGTTGGAGAACTTTCGGCTCAAAACAATGAAAATGCAAAAACTTGGACACTTCAAGAATGTGTTGATTATGCCTTGAAAAATAACATTTCCATAAAACAATCTGAACTAGAAAAACAAAACCAATATCAAAATGTGATAAACGCAAAAGGTAATTTTTTACCCAACTTGAATGGTTCAGCTGCTCAAAATTATAATTTTGGTTCATCTATAGATGTAACAGGTTCAAGAGTTTCTGCTGATTTCCGTTCTAATAATTTTGGATTAAATTCATCCATTGTTTTGTTTGATGGATTTGCAAATATTTACACATTGAATCAAGCAAAATTAAATTATGAAGTTCAAAATGCTAATGTGCAAAAAATGATGAATGATATTACGCTGAACATTGTAAATAATTACTTACAAGTTCTTTTCGCTAAAGAACAAATAAAAATAGCACAATTTCAGGTTGACATAAGTTTAAGTGAGGTGGAGCGAATTGAAAATTTGGTAGATGTTGGAGTTAGACCCAAAGGAGATTTACTTAACATAAAATCCACGCTAGCTAATGATGAACAGAGCCTGATTCAAGCCCAAAATACATTTGAATTAGCAACATTGCGTTTAGCACAATTGCTTCAACTTAAAGAAGGAACTATTGCCATTGAAGATGTGGAAATTAAAAATACAAATACCCTAATTTTAGCAAACTCTTCTACACAAATTTACGAAAAAGCAGTTGTGTCTTTTCCAGAAATTAAAGCAGCAGAATTGACCATTCAAAGTGCAGATAAACAAATAAGCATTTCAAGAGCACGTTACTTACCATCACTCTCTTTTAATTATGGTTTAAATAGCACCTATCAACACCGTCAAGGAGCTGTAGATTTTTTCTCGTTTTCGCAGCAATTAGACAATAATTTAGGACACTTTCTAGGGATTAGTTTAAATGTACCTATTTTTAATCGTTTTCAGTTTAGAACAAATGTGAACAGAGCTGAAATTAATTTTGAACAGGCACAATATAACTTAGAAAGTGAGCAATTACGATTAAGAGAATCAGTGCAAAATTCATATACGGATGCAACTTTAGCTGCAAAAACCTATGAAGCTGCTCAAACTTCCGTTAAAGCACAAACGGAAGCTTTTAACTATGAACAAGAACGATTTAAAGAGGGAACAACAACACCATTTGATTTTAATCAAATTAAAAGCAGGTTGTTTCAGGCTCAATCACAAGAAATTAGAGCAAAATATGATTTTGTATTCAAAACAAAAGTGTTAGAATTTTATTATGGAATACCAATCGTAATTGACGATTTTTGATTTACGATTGAAAACTGAGGACTGATAACTAAATTATTTATGAAAGAAGAAGTGTATGATAGCTTAAGAAAGAAGTTGGAAGAACAATTTACTTGGCCTCAAGTCTATATGTTTAAGTTCATTATTCCCTCTGATAATAAAAAACTTGCAATGGTAGAAGCCTTGTTTGGAAGTGAAGCAATATTAGTAAATCGTCAGTCTAAAAACAATAAATTTATTAGCATAACAGCAAAAGAAATGATGCTCTCGCCAACTGAAATTATAGAAATATATAAGAAAGCAGAAAAAATAGAAGGAATTATATCACTTTAAATTAATCAAAAACATTAGCTGTTCTTGTTAATGCAGGGATGTTTAACAGTTTAATAGCTCTCCCATCTAAAGCAATCAGTTTATCTTTTTTAAATTCTGATAATAAACGAATAACAGATTCAGTAGCTGTTCCAACAATATTAGCTAATTCTTCTCTAGAAAGTTTAACTTGAATGTTTTTTTCGTCATCCAATTCAAAAGTATCTTTTAGTATTAACAATGTTTCGGCTAACCTTTCTCTAACTGGTTTTTGAGCTAAATCCGTAATTATTTTAGCTGTTTCACCTAATTCATGGCTCAATACTTTTAATAATTTAAAATTGAAATTAGGATTTTCGGTAATCATTTTTAATACTTGTTGTTTGGGAATAAAACAAATAGCAGTATCTTCCTCTAAAGAGGTCGCAGATGCAGACAAAGGTTCGTCACTTAATAAAGCCCTATAACCTACAATGTCGCCCTCTTTGGCAAAACGAATAATTTGTTCTTTTCCTTCAGAACCTATTTGAAATAACTTTAATTTTCCTTTATTAATGCAATAAATTCCATTAGTCCTATTGCCTTCATGAAAAACTACCTGCCCCTTATTGTAAAGATTACATCCCTTGCTATCATTTAGCTCAGAAACTTCTTGTTTTGATAATTCGCAAAAAATTGACTTGTGTTTAGCACCACAAGTTTCACAATGAGGCATTTCAAATTTTTTCTTCATATAAAAACAATTTTGATTACAAAGGTATAAAAAAGCATGACAATCGTCATGTTTTTTTATGAAAGAATAAGAATTTTTTAAAACTAGTGGAGTAATTAAATATAAATTTAATAGCTTATTTATTAATAAATTAAAAAAAAAATAAGATGGTAAGATTTTTTTATCTAATTTAGTAAAAATTTTTTTTATTTATTAATTTATTACAATTTTATGAAAACTGGTACAGTAAAATTTTACAATTCAACAAAAGGCTTTGGATTTATTAAAGACGATGAAACAAACGAAGAATATTTTGTTCATGCAACAGGTGTTATTGATGATATCACTGATGAAGACAAAGTTACATTTGACTTGAAAGAAGGTAGAAAAGGATTAAACGCTATTGATGTTAAAAAAGCATAATTAATAGTTTTAGTGAAATTTAAAAGTCGATTCATAAAGTGAATCGACTTTTTTTTGTACTTTAGGGGCTTAGAAATAATAGAAAACAATAAACTGATATTCAAATGAGTGATGACAAAAAAGTGATTTTTTCAATGAACAAAGTAGGTAAGACATTACCTAACGGAAAAGTAATTTTAAAAGATATTTATTTATCTTTTTTTTATGGAGCAAAAATTGGCATAATTGGACTAAATGGTTCTGGAAAATCAACCGTGATGAAAATTATTGCAGGAGTAGAACCATCTTATCAAGGAGATGTTACCTTTTCTCCAGGATATACGGTTGGATATCTAGAACAAGAACCAAAATTAGATGAAACCAAAACGGTAAAAGAAATTGTTCAAGAAGGAGCTCAAGAAACCATTGATGTGTTAGCTGAATACGAGGCAATTAATCTACAATTTGGAGAGCCTGAAGTGTATGAAAATCCAGATAAAATGGATGAATTGATGAAACGACAAGCCGAGCTTCAAGATAAAATTGATGCTTTAGGTGCATGGGAATTAGATGCAAAACTTAATCGAGCAATGGACGCATTAAATTGTCCCCCCGAAGATGCACTTATAAAAAACTTATCGGGAGGCGAATTAAGAAGAGTTGCATTGTGTCGATTACTTCTGAAACAACCAGATATTTTGTTGTTGGATGAGCCTACCAACCATTTAGATACAGAATCCATATTTTGGTTAGAACAACATTTACAGCAATATCCAGGAACGGTTATCGCAATTACGCATGATAGGTATTTTCTGGATAACGTAGCAGGCTGGATTTTAGAACTGGATAGAGGGCATGGTATTCCATGGAAAGGAAATTACTCCTCTTGGTTAGAACAAAAATCAACCCGATTAGCTCAAGAAGAAAAAACAGAAAGCAAAAGAAGAAAAATATTAGAGCGAGAGTTGGAATGGACTAGAATGAATGCAAAAGGCAGACAAAGCAAATCGAAAGCACGTTTAAGTAACTATGATAAGTTATTAAGTGAAGGAGCATCTGAAAAAGAAGCTAAATTAGAGTTGTTTATACCTAATGGACCTCGATTAGGAAACGAAGTGATTGAAGCCCAAAATATATCAAAATCTTTTGGAGATAACTTACTCTACGAAAACCTGTCATTTAAACTTCCTCCGGCAGGAATAGTTGGAATTATAGGTCCTAATGGTGCTGGAAAAACGACTCTTTTTCGATTAATTATGGGAGAAGAAACACCAGATTCAGGTTCTTTTAAAGTTGGAGAAACCGTGAAAATTGGATATGTAGATCAATCACACAAAGATTTAACAGATAACAAATCCATTTTTGAAGCCTTTTCAGGAGGAACCGAAATGATGGAATTTGGAGGGAAAACAATTAATGCAAGAGCCTATTTATCTCGATTTAACTTTGTTGGTTCCGATCAAAATAAAAAGGTAGGTATTTTATCTGGAGGAGAGCGAAATCGTTTGCATTTGGCAATGGCAATAAAAGAAGAAGCCAATGTTTTATTGCTAGATGAACCAACAAATGATTTGGATGTAAATGCCATTA
>PHDR01000028.1 GCA_002841035.1 Bacteroidetes bacterium HGW-Bacteroidetes-12
TAACTACTAATAATTATATAGGAGTAACATTTGCAATAGGGAACTGGGATGGTAATTCAGCACAAAATAATGGAGAAAGAATAGAAGAATATCGGCAAACATTTTATCAATATTCAATTACATATAATCATGTTTTTCGGCTAAACAATAAGTTTTTTTTAATTCCTGAATCTGCATTTACTTTTTTTAGCATAAATGATTTTAGTGCAAGCACAAAACCAACCTACCTGTTTGGAAAAAAAAATTATTTAGATAAGTTTGTAAGCCCGGGTGGTGAAATATATGGAACAAATTTTAATACTAAATTAAGATATAACATTTTAGAAAATTTTTTTGTAACAACCGCTTTAAATGTAGGACTTCTATATTACGACATTGGTGGCGAAACACACTTTTTAACAACATCCTTTGTTAATAACGAACCAATTACCAACACATTAATTTATGACAAAACACTAAATAAAATAACTTTTTCTAATCCTGAACTTTTTATAGGATTAGGTGTTTCATTCTAAAATTTAGTTTATGAAAAAACATTTCAATAATAAGACATCAATAAATAAATGGATTACGCATCTTTTTTTTCCTTTAATGCTATGTGTTCAAGCAATTGTTTTTGCTCAGGATACTACCGAAACACCTTCAACTAAAAAGTATGCTTTATTGTTTTCTTTGAGTAATAATGGTCAGATAAAAGATGAAATAACTAACTTTTATGCAGCATTTAATATTTCATCAGAATTGAGTAGTGTGGAAAGTAATGCACTAACCTATAACTTATTTTATACCTATCAGTTAAATCTTAATTACAATATAGGATTAAAACTAGCTTATACCAAGCGATCAGAAACTACAACTATCGCAGAAATAATAGCTCAAAATGATGAAACTAAAATTAATCAAACTATTTTTGGAACTTCATTTTTTATTAGAAGAAAAATCAACTTACATCCTTATTTAATTCTGAATTCAGGTGTAGAAATTCCATTGTTTTTAGTTGGTAATTTTACTTCTAAATCAATAAATGATAACGATTTTTTTACCAAGCAAGAAACATTTAAAAAAGATGGAGGTATAGTTGTTGGTTTAAATAATATTACTTCATTAACATTGCTTATATCAAAAACTTTCTCTTTTAACTTAAACGCTTCATTTGGGTTATTGTATTATAATTTAGGAGACGAATTAGAATTAAATTCTATTACATTTAATAAATCAACTAATGAAGTTCAGAATGTTCAACAAAAAGAAGATAAAAAAAAGCTAAAAAAAATAGAATTAAGTAATGCTGAACTATTTTTTGGAATAGGAATACACTTTTAATTTTTCACATCATTACCATCAACAAACGTATGGAGCAGTTAGAAACGGAAAAATAAGTTAAAAAGTTCATAAAGTAGAAAGTCATAAAGTCAAAAGTTTATAAAATTAAAAGTTAGTTTTTTGCACATTATTTCACCATTTATTCAACATTTAACATTTCTTAAATTAATTCATGAAAAAACTCCTTGCTATACTACTCCTTTTTGTTGTTGTGCAGCCTGCGGTAGGGCAGAGTGATAGCATTAACATTAAACCTGCTTTTAAGAATCAGGTGGATTTGGAGGTAGAACCATTAGGTGTGGGATTTTCATATAGAAAAAGAATTAATTCTTCGCTTTTTTTATCTGGAAGTGTTGGTGGAGGGGCAAAAATAAATTTTATTAATGATATTTATTCGAGTAATGTTATTGCAGAATTATTTTATTCAAGCACATACTTTACATACTCTCTAAAAAAAATACAATTAATGATGGGTGTTAAATATGCAGTATTAATGCATGGAGATATTGAATTTGCTGATTTTTATGGAGTAGAAATGGGTGCATACATTGATATAAAATATCTACTTATAGGAATTAAGCCATTTCTTGGTATTTCACAAGATAAAAAAGGTACTGATAGAAATTCACATTTTATATATGGTAGTTCTTTGATTTCAATTAAAATCCCAATAATAAAATGGTAACTAAAATCTAATAAAATGAAAAAAATTATACTCTTATTTCTTTTTACTTTAATTAATTGTACTACTTGGGCTGTAAAAGTAAAATTTACAGCCGCAAACATGTCCACTAATGTGGCAGAAGGCACCATAAGTATTTTCACTTCTTTTAAATTATTTCCTGACGATTTTGAAAATATAGATTCGTTAAATGCTATTGACTTTGTTGATTTTCCTTTTGTAAGTTATAACGATAGTAATAAATTAAATTTTATCCACTAAAAAAATGAAAAAACTCCTTGCTATAGTCCTCCTTTTTGCTGCTGTGCTGCCTGTGGTGGGGCAAATGGATAGTGTTATGGTAAAGAAAAAAAATGCTTCTAAAAACCAAATAGATTTGGATGTTCAATTTTTAGGTGTCGAGGGAGTATATAAAAGGAAATTTTTAAATAAATTATATATAGGCTACAGTTTTGGAGGAGGCTTATTGCTTAGAGGAAATGGGGAAGAAACTTTTTTTGATAGAATAAAACATAAATTATTTTTTGATTATCAATTATCTGATAAAATTCATATTTATCAAGGATTAACATATTCTTCTATATTTATATCTTCTTCAGACGATAATTCTGGGGTTGCTGTTGGAATAGAGACAGGTATATTCTATAAACTTCATAAAATAGAAATAGGAATTGAACCTTCTTTTATGTTTTTTAATGAAGGAGACTGGCGATTTTTTAAGGAGAAAATAAATAATTATGAATTCAGAGGGGTAATAACATCCTTGATTATATTAAAGATACCGATTACGTTTTTGAACCAACTTATCAATTAATGTCCATCGGTCAATTGGAAAACTATGTAACCGCAAACAAACACTTGCCCAATATGCCCACAGCCGAACAAGTAGAAAAAGAAGGTGCTGATTTAGGAGAGATTAACCGTGTGTTAGTTGAAAAAGTAGAGGAACTTACTCTCTATATTATTGAACTCAACAAACGTATGGAGCTGTTGGAAGCAAAAAAATAAGTAAGGCAATAGCACGAATTTTATTACACCAAAAAAATGAAAAACCTCCTATTTATACTCCTCCTTTTTGCTGCTGTGCTGCCTGTGGTGGGGCAGAGTGATAAACACTCTCCTACCCAAAGTTATTTACAAACTAAAGACCCCTCATACACACCTAAAACACCTAAAAATGAGTTTAGTTGCGATTTTGAATTAATACTTTCTTCTAATTTAACTTATAAAAGAAAAATTTCTGATAAAATAAAAATTGGAGTAACTGGTAAACTTGTAGGGTTTGCTGTGGGAATATTGCTATCTAATAATACCAAGTATGATGGACAAAGTAAATTTGATGGAGCATTAGATCTGATAAATTTTGGCTTAATTATGGATTATAAAGTAACCAATAGATTTTATATAGAATTATCCCCACAAATAGCTGGCTTTGTTGAGGGTAGTTCAGCTACTTTTGAGATAACATTTACAATGATAGGATTAAAAAGTGGAGTGTTTGTGGCGTTTAATCGTTTTGACTTAGGGTGGACGTTGTTAGTGGGGTATATGTCTGATGGTGATAATTTCTCAAACGGTTTATCTCTCTACAGCTCTTTAATCATCCTTCGAATTCCTCTCAAAAAATGGTAACTAAAAACTAAATAGTATGAAACAAATACTTACACTCGTATTGGTAGCCTCAACTTGGCTGCTATACGCACAACAAACCGCTTTTATTTTTCAAGTGGGAGAAACTTCTGTTAATGTGGCAGATGGTAGTAATGGCATCACGCTTTCTTTTGCACTTTTTCCTGATACCTTAAATTTTGAAGAAAACGATATTGATTCGTTGGATGTAGAATTTGTTGCTTCGCTAGATTACCACAACATCGCTTCCGTAAAAATAGAGCAAGCCATGTTAAGTGCTTCTGACCAACCTTCTTTTCAACGTATTGCCTCTGTGACAACTAACGATACTAATTTTACGGCAAGCAGTCAACACATAGAAAACATATTGCAAGGAGCAACGTATGTGTTTCGGCTAACCATAGAAACCAAGCAAGGGCAAACGGTAATACTTTCTAATAGAAGTACCACAGTCGATTTAGGTAATATAGACATGTATTGTGCTAAATTGAACAATACGTACCGAAAAGCGTGTCATAATTGTTTTCAACAAGATGTGATACCAATGTACGCTGGAGGATTAAAAGGAGCGTTAGATTATACAAGGGTAATAGAGTTGGATATTTACAGTTCAAAAGTATTAGGTGGAAACAATGATGCTGGTATTTGGAATGTTAGACACGGACCAAAATTACAAAACAATAAAAATAATTGTGGAGGCGGCAACCGTAATTTTAACATTTGCTTGCAAGATGTATTGGACTGGCACAACGAACCTTTACACGAAGGACACGACCCCATTACTATTTTTATTGATTTGAAAGAAGGACAACCTGGAGGTCAAGGTTTTTGGAGACCTGGACACAACCCCATAGATTTAGACCAACTATTAATTTCTACCTTTGGTGCAGCAAACATTTATACGCCTAAAGATTTTGCAGGAAGTCAGCCGCATTTACAAGCGAATGCCATCTTTAACAACTGGCCCAGTTTAGGCGATTTAAAAAACAAATTTATTTTTGTGTTAACTGGAAAAGAGGCCAACATAAACGAATACATTCAAGAAGTAGGTTTAAACGGAATTGCTTTTGTTTCTATTACAGCAACAAGTAAAAACGAAGCTCAAAATTTATCAGGTATTAATGGTGCTGTAAAACCATTGATTACCTATTACAATATTAGAGGGCAAAACCTCCCTCCTACTAATAGTCTTGACCAATTAAACATAGCCCAAGATGTTGCTTTTCCTAACAATTTATTTTCGAGGGTAACTACTACGCAAGTACTTCCAAATAGTTTTTGTTTTCCCATTCCTTGCTTTGGTGGTATTTTTAGCGGCTTACTAAAACCCGATGATTTTACCAATGCCAATTACCGTAAAACCATTCAATTTCAGGTAAATTACCCAGCACCACGCAATATAGGGAAAAACTTTAGTCATTGGCATAATGGCACCTTTTTTCCAGAAAATGGTATTTTTTATGTACCTGCCATAGCCCCAAATTCTTCGCCCACAGTGCATTTATTTAACAACCATATTTTTTCATCTAATGCCAACGTAACCCAAGCAACAATCAACAACATTGCAACAGGGCAACTCATCGTAGAACCTAGCACCCATTACCGCATGATAGCAGGTAATAGCATAGATTTGCAACCCGGTGTGGATATAAAACAAGGTTCAGATGTAGATATTCGCATAGACGATTGCCGCTACACCGATTACACCCAACGCCAAAACACCCAAAAAGGCGAGCAACTTACCCAAGAAGAAATAGACAAAATAATGCACCAATTAAGCAAAGAACTCTATGGCTACCAACCCGAAAGCGAAAAAGAAGTAGTTAATTTAGCCGTTTTCCCTAACCCCACCAACAACATCATAAACATTAGCTACACCAATTTTTTAATAGCCCCAAGCACCTTTACGCTTTTTGATATAACAGGGCGAGTAGTAAAAACAAAACAATATACCCCACAAAACGAAGGCAAACAACAATTTAGCCTCACCATTAACGAGCTTAACGAAGGCACTTATTTTTATACCCTACAAGTTGGCGAGCAAAATTATAATGGTAAATTAATTAAAATGGAGTAAGGGAGGCGGAAAGTTCATAAAGTTAAAAGTTTGTAAAGTCAAAAAATTGTGAACTAAAAAAATAAAAAAACGTTGTTATACCAATTGTATTATTAATTTAATAAGTGCTACTAAAATTAGATTGGTTAGCTTTGCAAAAAATATTAACCAACTAAACTAAAACAAATGGCAGAATATCAACAAATGGACATGCCCGAATTTCCGGCAAATGGCAAACGAATCATAATGAGTGTAATAATTGGAATTTTCGTATTAATTTTTTTATGGAAAAGTTCTGTAACTATTGGAGCTGGTGAGGCTGGTGTGTTATTCAAAACTTTTAGTAATGGAGTAGAAACAGAACGCACTTATGGAGAAGGATTTCATATCATTGCTCCTTGGAATAAAATGATAACAATGGAAGTTCGTCAGCAACAAGTAATGGAGAAAATGGCGGTCTTATCATCAAACGGATTGGAAATTTCTGTAGATGTTTCCGTGTGGCACCAACCTGAATTTGTGAAATTACCTTCATTGTACCAAGAAAAAGGAATTGATTATGTAGAAAGAGTTGTTCGTCCAGCTATCCGTTCGGCAACAAGAAGCGTAATTGGTAGATATACTCCTGAAGAAATTTACTCTTCAAAAAGAGATGTAATTCAACACGAAATTAACATCGAAACAAGAAAAATATTAGACAAACAATACGTGCAATTAAACGATGTGTTGGTTAGAGATATTATGTTGCCTCCAACCATTAAAACGGCTATTGAAAGTAAATTAAAACAAGAGCAAGAATCGTTGGAATATGAATTTAAGTTGCAAAAAGCTCAAAAAGAAGCTGAAAAAGTAAAAATTGAAGCGGAAGGAAAAGCAAAAGCCAATCAAATTTTAAGTGCTTCTTTAACCGATAAAATTTTGCAAGAAAAAGGAATTGAAGCTACATTAGAATTAGCAAAATCACCAAACACCAAAGTTGTGGTTGTTGGAGGGAAAGATGGGTTACCACTAATTTTAGGGAATAACTAACATTTGTCCATAATGTCCGATTTATTCAAAACTTTTATTGTTTTTTTAAGGTTTTCATGAGATCGCTTCGCTAAGTTCTTCGTTATTCTCAATCTTCAAATCAGTCATATCGAGTACTCGGGACTATGATTTTCAGATTATCGAAACCTCGAACTCTCGACTTTATAGACAAACACTAACTAATTTCTATTCAACATTTAAAACTTAAAACTCAACATTTCAATTGAACTACTTTTATTGTCCTGATATTGATGAGCAGCAAGCTTCTTTTACGTTAGATGAAGCTGAATCAAAGCACATTTTTCGTGTGTTAAGATTAACTATTGGCAACAAAATCAATATTCTAAACGGTAAAGGGTTAATTTTTCATTGCGAACTAACTTCGGTTGGTAAACAATGTTCGGTAACCGTTTTGAAAGTTGAAAAATATGAAGCCGAACAACCGCATATTCATATTGCCCTCGCTCCCACCAAAAACAACGACAGGTTGGAATGGTTTATAGAAAAAACCACAGAAATAGGCGTTAGTGAAATTACGCCTATTATTTGCTCTAATTCTGAGCGAAAGGTGGTTAAGCACGAACGATTACAAAAAACAGCCATTGCAGCCATAAAACAATCGGGCAGGGCTTTTCTTCCAAAAATAAACGAAGCCATTAAATTTAAAGATTTTCTAAAAGAATATAGTGCCGAACAAAAATTTATAGCCCATTGTTATGAAGAAAATCAACAGCACTTAAAAGAACTTTATACCTTAGGTAAAGATGTTTTACTTTTAATTGGTCCCGAAGGAGATTTTAGCTTAGAAGAAGTAGAAAATGCTATGAAAAATCATAATTTTATCCCTATAAGTTTGGGCAGAAACAGACTCCGAACAGAAACAGCAGGAGTTTATGCTTGCACAACAATAAAAATAATCAATGACTAAAAAGAGTTTTTATATATTATTGATACTTGTCGCTGTTTTTTCATTTTCAGGAAAAGCACAAAATTATAGTTACCAAATAGCATTAGCAAAATACAACGGAGGTGGCGATTGGTATGCCAATTTAGAAACTTCTTTACCCAATTTAATCAACTTTTGCAACAAAAACTTAAAAACAAACATCAACCCCGAGCAAGCCATTGTTGAAATTGGTAGCAAAGAAATTTTTAATTACCCTTTTGTGCATTTAACAGGACACGGAAACATTGTTTTTAATAACGATGAAGCCCAAAACCTTAGAAACTATTTAATTGGTGGAGGTTTTTTGCATATTTCCGATAATTATGGAATGGATAAATTTATTCGTCCTCAACTAAAAAAAGTTTTTCCTGAATTAGAATTAGTAGAAATTCCTTTTGACCATCCTATTTATCATCAAAAATATAATTTTAAAGGATTGCCTAAAATTCATGAACACGACAACAAACCACCACAAGGTTTTGGATTAATTTACGAAGGAAAACTAGTTTGTTTTTATGATTATGAATGTGATTTGGGCGATGGTTGGGAAGACGCTGTTGTTCATAATAATTCAGAAGAAAAAAGATTAAAAGCCCTGCAAATGGGAGCTAATATTATTCAATATGCTTTTAGTTTTTAAAAATCATTTTTGCTTAAGGTGGATTCTATAAATTCCATTATATTTTTATTCATTCATTTTGCTATTGCTTAGCTTATCTGTAATTTTGAGTTCTATTAAATTTTTAAATCAAAACGCATGACCACAACTATGGAAAACGAACTAACTTCACAACAAGCCATTGAACTAGAAAATAACTACGGAGCCCACAATTATCATCCACTTCCTGTGGTTTTGGCAAAAGGCGAAGGCGTTTATGTTTGGGATGTTGACGGAAAACAATATTATGATTTTCTTTCGGCTTACTCTGCTGTTAATCAAGGACATTGCCATCCAAAAATTATAAATGCGTTAATTAATCAAGCCAAAGAATTAACTTTAACATCACGTGCTTTTTATAACGATTCGTTAGGATTATACGAAAAATTTGTAACCAATTATTTTGGTTTCGATAAAGTATTACCTATGAACACAGGTGCCGAAGCAGTTGAAACAGCCATAAAATTATGCCGAAAATGGGCATACGAAAAAAAAGGAATTGCCGAAAACGAAGCTCAAATTATTGTTTGCAATAACAATTTTCATGGAAGAACAACCACCATTATTTCTTTTTCTAACGACCCAGATGCCCGTAAAAATTTTGGTCCTTATACAAGTGGTTTTATAGCTGTTGAATACAACAATATCATTGCTTTAGAGCAAGCTATACAACAAAAAAATATAGCTGGATTTTTAGTAGAACCCATACAAGGAGAAGCAGGTGTTTATGTTCCTTCGGAAGGGTATTTAAGCAAAGCAAAAGCCTTGTGCGAAGCCAATAATGTATTGTTTATTGCCGATGAAGTGCAAACAGGAATTGCCCGAACAGGAAAATTATTGGCTTGCGATTACGAAAATGTTCACCCCGATATTTTAATTTTAGGGAAAGCACTTTCTGGAGGAGTATATCCAGTTTCAGCCGTACTTTCGAGTAACGAAATAATGAATGTGATTAAGCCAGGTCAGCATGGTTCTACCTTTGGCGGAAATCCATTGGCTGCAAAAGTTGCTATTGCTGCATTAGAAGTTATAAAAGAAGAAAAATTAGCAGAAAATGCATTTCGATTAGGAGAAATTTTTAGAGCCGAAATCAACAAACTCGTTCAAGAATCAAATTTGGTTAAGGCTGTTAGAGGAAAAGGGTTGTTAAATGCTATTTTAATAAATGATACAGAAGATAGTTCAACCGCTTGGGATATTTGTATAAAACTACGTGACAATGGTTTGTTAGCAAAACCAACACACGGAAATATTATCCGTTTTGCACCTCCTTTGGTTATGAATGAAGAGCAATTAATGGATTGTGTAAGTATCATAAGAAAAACAATTACTGAGTTTAAGAAAAAATAAATTTGACTCTAAAAAAATATAAAACACGATGTTTGATAGTTTATCCGAAAAATTAGAAAGAGCCTTTAAAGTATTAAAAGGACAAGGACAAGTAACAGAAATTAATGTTGCCGAAACCGTTAAAGAAATTAGAAAAGCATTGCTCGATGCCGATGTTAGCTATAAAATTGCCAAACAATTTACAGATGATGTAAAAGAAAAAGCATTAGGAGCTAACGTAATTAATTCGCTTTCGCCTAATCAATTAATGGTGAAAATAACGCACGATTCTTTGGTGGAATTAATGGGTAGAGGACAAGAAGAAATTAACCTTAAAGGAAGTCCTACTGTTATTTTAATTGCTGGTTTGCAAGGGTCAGGAAAAACAACATTTTCGGGAAAATTAGCCCATTACTTAAAAACAAAAAAAGGAAAAAACCCAATGTTAGTTGCTGGTGATGTGTATCGTCCCGCAGCAATAGACCAATTGCACGTTTTAGGAGAGCAAATTGGCGTTCATGTATGGTCGGATAAAGAAAACAAAAGTCCCGTTGATATAGCTAAAAAAGCCATTGCAGAAGCAAAATCGAAAGGATATAACACCGTAATTATTGATACGGCTGGTCGTTTGGCTGTTGATGAGCAAATGATGAGTGAAATTGGGCAAGTGAAAGATGCTGTTTCTCCTCATGAAATTTTATTTGTTGTTGATTCAATGACAGGACAAGATGCTGTGAACACGGCAAAAGCATTTAATGATAAACTAAATTTTGATGGTGTTGTATTAACCAAACTTGATGGAGACACCAGAGGTGGAGCAGCACTTTCCATTCGTTCGGTGGTAAATAAACCCATTAAATTTTTAGGAACAGGAGAAAAAATGGATGCCTTAGATTTATTCTATCCCGAAAGAATGGCAGATAGAATTTTGGGAATGGGCGATGTGGTTAGTTTGGTGGAAAGAGCTCAGGAGCAATATGACGAAGAAAAAAGTAGAGCTTTACAAAAGAAAATTGCTAAAAATCAATTTGATTTTAATGATTTTATGGAGCAAATTAATCAGATAAAAAAAATGGGGAACGTGAAAGATTTAATAGGAATGGTTCCTGGCATGAGTAAAATGACTAAAGGACTTGATATTGATGATGATGCATTTAAAAGTACAGAAGCTATAATAAAATCAATGACACCATTAGAACGCTCTCAACCAAAAGTTATTAACGGAAGCCGAAGAAAAAGAATTGCAAACGGAAGTGGAACTAACATTCAGGAAGTAAACAAACTAATTAAGCAATTTGAACAAACCAGCAAAATGATGAAAATGATGGGCGATAAAAACAAAATGGCTCAGCTGATGAAAAGTATGCCTAATATGAAACGGTAATGTAAATGTGTGAATATATTAATGTGTGAATGTGAAAATATTAAAATTCGTGGCATATTCAAATATCTTATTAACCTGACGGCAATATATCGTAAAATAAAACCGAATAACTAATTAACCATCAGCTAAAATCTTAATGTCTTAATATCTATATTCTATCGTCTAGTTAATAACTTCCAAACCTTAAACTTTATGAACTCAACAATTGTAAGCGGAATAGAAGTTTCCAATAAAATTAAAGAAGAAATTGCAGCTCAAGTTAAATTGAATAATGCTAAAGGAATGAAAACACCTCATTTAGCAGCCGTTTTAGTGGGCGATGATGGTGCAAGTAAAACGTATGTTAACGCAAAAGTAAAAGCTTGTGAAGCGGTTGGATTTAAAAGCACGTTGGTTAAGTTAGATGAAAATACCACCGAAGAAAAATTGTTGGAAGAAATAAGAAAGTTAAACAATGATACTGATTTAGATGGATTTATTGTTCAGCTACCCCTTCCAAAACACATTAACGAGCAAAAAGTAACACAAGCCATTTCCCCAATGAAAGATGTTGATGGATTTCACCCCGAAACACTTGGGAAAATGCTATTGGATTTGCCTTCATTTTTACCAGCTACGCCAATGGGTATTTTAGAAATGCTAAAACACTACAACATACCTACTGAAGGAAAACACTGTGTAGTAATTGGCAGAAGCCATATTGTAGGATCACCAATGAGTGTGTTAATGGCTAGAAATTCTTATCCTGGGAATTGCACAGTAACACTTACGCATAGCAGAACTAAAAATTTACAAGAAATTACCTTACAAGCTGATATATTAATAGTAGCAATTGGCAAACCCGAATTTGTAACAGCCAACATGGTAAAAGATGGAGCAACTGTAATTGATGTTGGCATACATCGCATAGATGACGCTTCAAAAAAATCAGGTTTTAGACTAATAGGCGATGTGAAATTCAACGAAGTTGCTCCTAAATGTGCATTCATTTCTCCAGTTCCAGGTGGGGTTGGACCAATGACTATTGCTTCATTACTGAAAAACACATTGTTAGCTACACTACAAAATCATTAATTTTTTTTTATTTTTTATTCTTGTATCAATTTATATTAATAATATTGTTCCTATTATTTTAAGTTTTAATATTTATGGCAAGATCAATAAAAAAACTATCTACTTTCGACAAAAAAATTCAAAAAGAAATTATTGAAATGTTGGAGGAAGAAGGTGTTAAAATGGTAGATTTCCCTTACAAAGGTGAAATTGAAAGAGGAATTATTTATAAAATAAATGAAGAAGATTCTTATTTAGTTGTCTTAGACAAACTAAAATCTACTATTAAAATGGTGGAAGACGAAGACGATGATGACGATGATGATGACGATGATGAATTTGGGGAATTAGATAATGACATTAAAGGAGATGATGACGACATTGAAACAGATGATGATGACGATGATGAGAAATTAAAAAACATTGCTGATGAGGAGGAAGATTTTGATGATGATGAAGAAGATGAACTTTAACTTGTTAATTTGAGTCAAGACACTATAATAAAAAAGCCTTTTGAATATAATTCAAAAGGCTTTTTTTCTGCTATCGTACTAATTTTATTAATACTCCATAGTTAAAATTAATGGTTTCGCTGCATGAGCTTCACCAGTAACATCAATAACATTTGCATTTTCGATATAAATTTTTTCTGGTTTATGATTAGAAATTAAACTAATCACTTTATCCGTTAATTCATTATTATCCAATTTATGTTCACTTATCATTCCATTAAAAGTAAAGCTAACGGTAAATCCAAAAACCTTATACCCATCTTCTGCAACATTAATAGAATGACAGTTTTCTAATTTAGGAAAAGCAATTTTATCTGAATTTCCACAAAGATTTAATGTTAAATCACTTTGACTAAAAGCCGAAACGGCTACCAAAAGCCCAAAAGTAAGTGCTGTAATTTTTTTCATGTTTATATTATTTAGTTTGAAATTAAGACGTAAATATACTAAAATAGTTGCTCCAAAAAAATATAAAATTCAATTAAAATATTTTTCTCCTATTTCAATCAATTTTGTTCTATTTATACTGAAATTGCACACCAAATTTTAAGTATGGATTTAAGTAATAAAATAGTACAATGGGCAATGTTAATCCTACTTGGTTTTATTTGGGGAAGCTCATTTATTTTAATGAAAAAAGGGTTATTAGTTTATTCTCATGATGAGGTTGCGGCTCTTAGAATTAGTATATCTTACCTCTGTTTATTGCCATTTAGTATTTATTATTTACGAAAAATCCCTAAAAAGAACTTTAAACACCTAATTATAGTTGGCGTTTTTGGAAGTGGAATTCCCGCTTTTTTATTTACCATTGCCGAAACACAACTTACAAGTTCTTTAGCTGGAATGTTAAATTCACTCACTCCATTTTTCACATTAATTTTAGGTGCTTTACTTTTTAAAGTAACCATTAAAAAAGAAAAAACATTGGGTGTAATTATTGGATTAATTGGAGCTGTTGTTTTAGTTGTTTCAAATGGTATAGATTTCTCAAACAACCAACTTTCTTATTCGTTTTTTATAGTTGCAGCAACTATTTGCTATGCCATAAGTGTTAACACAATCAAAAAACATTTACAAGATGTTCATTCTGTTGCAATTACATCTATTTCATTTTTATTTATAGGAATTCCTGCCATTTTATACCTATTTACAACCGATTTTTTGACAACCACAACATCAAACCCAAATGCTTCTTTATCCATTTTTTATATAGCAATTTTGGCTATCTTCGGAACCGTAATTTCTATTATAATATTCAACAACATTATTAAACATACCTCTGCTGTTTTTGCATCAACAGTAACCTATTTAATTCCAATTTTTGCAATCGGTTGGGGAGTTTTTGATGGAGAAGCAATTCATTTAATTCAATTGATTGCTATTTTTATCATTTTAATAGGAATTTACTTTATCAACAAAATAAAATGATTATTAGGCATTGAAAAGAAATAACCTGTACATTTTGACTTGTTCTTTCGCCCTTTTTCTTCGTTGTAAAATCGTTAAATAGCTAAGGCTATTCGCCTCATTTACATCTTGAAAAAGAACAAAATTACTTCGCCAATTCTGTACACCTTATTTTTTTTCAATGCCTTAGTTTTTTTAACTGAATTAGTTCCTTGTATATTCTATAGGTATTATTAATTTTGTCCCTTTA
>PHDR01000391.1 GCA_002841035.1 Bacteroidetes bacterium HGW-Bacteroidetes-12
ACTTGCCGTAAATACATAATAATACGTTCCATCAGGCACATTTTTCCCATCGGTGGTTTTTCCATCCCAACTGGTTACATCGTTATTTAACTCATACACATTTTGCCCCCAACGGTTATAAATTAAACATTTCCATTCCTCTATGTTGATAACATTCGGAGAAAAAAAATCATTAAATCCATCACCATTGGGCGTAAACATATTAGGAATAAAAAAACTATACGATGTTTTAGTAACTTCAATATCATCGATAAAAAAATAAATATTACCAAATAAAGAATCATCATTTTGGTTGGCAGAGGTAAGATTTATCATTGACAATGAGTCTAAAAAATTACCTAAAACAAGGTATTTCTCTCCTCCATTTGCTTTGTATAACAGAGATATTTTTTGCCAATTTAAAGTGTCAGTAATAAAAATACTTTCGTTATTTTTTACATGTGGAAGATAAGGTAAGTTATCAAATGAGGAAGGAACAGAAATAAAATTAGTTGAAAAATATGCACCAAACGAGCTTGTTACATTAAAATTAAAAGGAACATTAACATAAATGATTAATTCATAAATAATATTGTTGATTAAAATCTCTGTTAGTTCTGTTTGTATATATTCTCTGTATGTTTGAAATGCTGCATCCAATATAAAAATCCCAGCCATATTATTGCCTGTTTTAGGTAATTGATAGCCAGGAGGTATGTTTGGTGCCTGAAAATTACCAACAACACCATTATTACACCATAAATCAGAGGAAGCGTACGTTGGATTACTCCAGCCCACACAACCACTCCATTGGAATACATCAAAACCTAAAGGGGCAAAATTACCATAGCAAGAGTCTATTTGTTCAAAACTACCATTGGTTACCAAATTGGTTTGGCAAAATGTAGAAAATGAAAAAAGTGTTAAAAAATATGTGAAAAAGGTTTTCAAAAAACTTAGTTTGTTTAAATAATTAAAGTTAATTGTTTGCTCGTTGTTTATCAACTCAAAAATAAGCAAAAAAGTTGCATTGGGCTTGCTTGGCAAAACGCAAAGCACTAAAAGGTGGCTCATTTAGGCATAAGCACCTCCTTTTTTTTGAGTGGAAAGTTTATAAAGATTATAAAGTAAAAAGTACTTACTTCGGTCTTCTAACCTCTCTCTTCCGCCAATGGTCGGACAGGCTCTCTCTCTCTACTGCTGCGTGGGTTGTGGCAAAGAGGTGGTAAAGTTATAGGGTAAAAGTGGTTCATAAAGTGTAAATTATTTTGCTAATTTAAAAATAAAAAATGAGAAAAGAAATAAAGTTGTTAAAAAAAAGTAGCTCCCTTAACCACAAAGAACGCTAAGGTTTTCGCAAAGAACGCCATTAATTAATATTAGATGTTCTGTTGCCATTTACTATCATTCGGTTTATACCATTGGTATAAGTATAAATGGGGCTGTTCCACATCGTGCCGAAGATGTTTGAATTTGTTGCTGAATTACCAGTATTGAGATTGCCCCCACGAAACCAAGCATATTGTCCTTTTTGAGGAGTAGATAAACTTGTTGTCGGGTCATTAGGAGGATTTGGTGTAGGTGCTTGCTGTGCAATAGCTACACTACATAACAGCATACTTGCTGCAAAAATTATTTTTTTCATTTTGTTAAAGTATTATCACCTTAACAATTGTATAAATCCTTTATAAACTTCTTCTTTTGTTGTAATAAGATAGTAGTAAGTACCTTCTGGAACAAGACTTCCACTTGTAGTTCTTCCACCCCAATATGCTCTATTATTTTCACTTTCAAATACTTTTTGTCCCCAACGATTGTAAATTTCAGTTCGTTCAAATTTAAAGTTCAATTGAAATAGATCGTTGAAACCATCTGCATTAGGTGTAATTATATTAGGAATTAATACAGGAATAATACTATCTACATCTTCTAATGCTTCAACAGAAACGCCATCAATATAGTAATATGCTGTTCCTGTTCCATCTTGCCAATCTGTACCAGGCTTTACAGTCAAGGTATCATTAGCAAAATTAAGCGTATCTGCAAAATTACCAATAGTTAAATATTGTTCTCCTCCTTGAGCAATAAACTCACCTTCCACTTTAGTCCAATTGATGTTATCAGTAACA
>PHDR01000392.1 GCA_002841035.1 Bacteroidetes bacterium HGW-Bacteroidetes-12
TGATTGTTTTATGGTAAATAAAATGCAACTTCCTGTTTAAGCTAAATCTGCTCAATCCAATCTCCCGAGCCAATTCTTTGACCCCGAAATTTTCATTTTCCAGGTTTTCAAAAATGATCTCATTCAGTTTCCTGATAAATCCAGAATCAATGGCAGATAAATCATTCATGATCGAATTTTATTTTATCAAGGTAATACCAAATATAAATAAAATAAGTAGAATATACTATGAAAACCACTGATATTCAAAGTGGTAAAAAACAATTTAAAAAATAAATAATTTAAAAATTGACATAATTATAGGTAATCTTTCAAGGAAGGCTTAATTAAGTTTAAAGACGAGAAATTTGCCCTAATTCTGATTTGAGTGCCACATTTGTAATTTACCCCATAGCAAATTGAAATAAAGATTCCCTCCAAATTGTTTTCAATTTAAGTTTTTTAACCAATTAACCTGAGCGCTTCTTTTTTGCTCAAACTGCTCAATGCGGTTTTATTGGCAAATTCCATAACCCAAATTGCATTGGTTTTGCTATATTCCCTTAAAATCCAACCTATGGCTTTGTTGATAAAAAATTCTTTTGAACCCAATAATGAATTGATTGTTGCACTCAGTAAAACGGTGTCTATATTTTCTTTGTATTTCAGTTGAAAAAGTAAAGCGGATCTTTGCAACCAAATATTATTTGACAATAGCCACTTTTTCACAGATACATCTCTTTGCTCAGGATATTTTTTAAAATAGTCCCCCATCAATTTAGCCGCAATAAAATCAACGGTGTCCCACCAAGATTTGTGCGTTGCCATATATTCAAAAAGCTCTATGTCTTTTTTCTTTATTTGTTTCACATATTTAAAAGCAAGTTCTTGCCCGAAATATTGATAATCGCGCTGCGTTTTTTCCCAAAGGGATTTCATGATGTTGTCTAATTCATCTTTTTTAGGCAAATATTCTTTTACAAAAAATGGTTTTTGAATTTCCCGTCTTTCGGTTGCTTTTAGGCCATAAAACTCAAATTGATTTCGCATATAGGCTTTTTGTTCCAAAGCAATTTTGGGATTTGCATGTTGCGCAAATTCAAGTTCTAAGGTTTTTATAAATGCTGTCATTTTTGTTTTCGCTCGCTAATAAAATGTTATCACTAAGCAAAGAAAATAATTTATTGCGGACTTTAGTTATTTTCTATGATGGTTGATTTCCCTTTTCTTCCGTTGTTTGAAAATGCTGCCAGTGTAATTTTTCCCTTTTCAACAATTGGTTTTGTGTAAATTTCACTGTTGATGTTAGGTTCAGTACCATCTGCAGTGTAACGGATCACAAATCCGGGTTGTTGGATATTTGCTTTTACTTTTCCTGAGTCGATAATTGCCCCAACCGGCGGGATGCGATATTTAAATCCTCCAGAATAATAGTCCAACCGCGGCAATTCTTTTTTTCCTAGAACATTTACAAACATTGACCAGTCTTTGTTATAAGAAATACGGCTTTTTTCTTGATCTTTTTCCGTTGCCCAATCAGGATCTTCCGCCCAAGCGCGTTCCGCCAGAGCCAATAATTTCGGAAACAATAAATATTCCAATATTTCAGTATTTCTGATATTTTCGCCGAACAATTGCCCTTGAATTCCAAGAATATTCGATTTGCCATAATCCGTCAATCGTTCTTTGTCGTTGAACAAGCTTTTTTCAATCGGATTTCCATTGGTGTCTTCTCTGGTGTTTTTATAATAATCAAAAGGAATAAAATAAAAAGGTTTTTCGGTGTCATTAAATCCCGCCCAATTATATCCCGGTTCATCTGCCGCTTTTTCATAAGCCAAATCAAAATACAGATTGCTCACGCAAGAAAGCACCACTTTATAGCCTGCATTGGCCAAACGGTACGGCAAATCTTCGTTGCCCCAGCCAATTCCGTTGTTCCAAACGTGCGCCCTAAAACCTTTATTGGCAAAATTGGGATTTGGTATGTACTTATTTTTTCCTTCCAAAACCGTTTTCCGCATCGCGATCTCTTCCCAGCCAGAAAGCGCAAGTCCGCGTTTGGTGAGCATTTTTTCCATGTTGTCAAAATAATAATCCCAAAGATCATCGGTGT
>PHDR01000393.1 GCA_002841035.1 Bacteroidetes bacterium HGW-Bacteroidetes-12
AGGCAATGAAAAAGAAATTAAAAAATGGAAAAAAGAACAATCAAAAATCTTAACTGAAAAGTGGAGAAATTTTAATAAACAACACAAATACATCTATTTTAAAAGATTCAAAACTTTCCCTATTCAGAAATAAATACATCGGTTTTGTATTTCAATTTCATCATTTACTACCCGAATTTACTGCCTTAGAAAATGTATGTATTCCTGCTTATATTCAACACATAAAAAAAGAAGAAGCCGAAAAAAGAGGAATTGAACTACTCACTTCTTTGGGGTTAAAAGAACGAATGCACCACAAACCATCAGAACTATCTGGAGGAGAACAACAACGAGTTGCTGTTTGCAGAGCGTTAATGAACAAACCAGCAGTAATTCTTGCTGATGAACCTTCAGGCAATTTAGATTCTTCCTCTGCCAAAGAATTGCATCAATTATTTTTTGATTTAAGAGCTAAAACCAACCAAACATTTGTAATTGTTACCCACAACGAAGAACTAGCCAACATGGCCGATAGAAAATTGGTAATGAAAGATGGTGTAATTCTATAAACGGATTATTCTTTTTGATGAATTTCTTTATAAATTCAAACACTTTTCCTATACATCAAAAACACACAAATGATAATGTATTTTGAAATTAAATTGGTTAAAAAACAGTCTAATCTTTGTCTATTAAGCCCAAAAATCATTTCATTTAAGGTGAATTTTATTAATTAGCCGATAGTTATTTTGGAATTATACTCAAACTTAGTAGCTTTTCGGTAGAAAAGATAATTAGTTTGAGTAATACACGCAACTAAATCGCTAATTAATTTCCAATTCACCTCAAAAGGAGGTTGAAGTATATTTTGAATAGATTTATCTTTAATTTCACATCACTTAATTCACTATTTGATGTGAAATTAAAGAAAAAGATGCCGAAATAAAACAAAAAAGAAGGGAAAAGTAAAAACCCAAAAAATATGTATAAATATAATTTCATAGAGGTCAGTAGATAATTACATATATTTTATTACCTTTGAAATCAATAAAATCAATAATAATATGGAATTATTTTATGGACAAAACCTTATAGAGTTTGCTGAACGCTTTAATTCGGATGAAAATTGCATGGAATATTTGGCACAAATAAAATGGAAAAATGGGTTTAAGTGTTTAAAGTGTGGACATTCAAGAAGCCAAATAAGGCATAACCATTCTAGAACTTGTAATAAATGTAGCCATACGGAATCAGCTACTGCAAACACTTTGTTTCATAAGGTGAAGTTTGGAATAAGAAAAGCATTTTTTATCTGTTTTGAGATGTCAACAACAACGAAAAGTCTTTCTGCTAGTTATGTTGGGGATCGTTTTGGTGTAACTGAAAAAACAGCTCGTTTATTTATGCATAAAGTCAGAGAAGGCATGAAATCAAGTGGTAACAACCCTATGGAGGTAATGTTCATGTCGATGAGTTTGTAATTGGAGGGAAAGAAGAAGGGAAGGTTGGACGTAGCTACAATACCAAGAAAAAGAAAGTTGTATGTGCAGTACAACTCACTGATGAAGGAAAAGTTAAACGTATGTATTCTATGAATATAGAAAACTATTCCTCGAAAGAGCTTGAAAAAATTTTTGTCAGTCATATATCAAAGCAAGCCATCGTAAACACTGATTGTTGGAAAGGTTATCGACCCTTGATGAAAGACTACAACATTATACAAATTGAAAGTAATGGTGGCTTGAACTTTAAGGCTCTACATACCATGATACATCAAGTAAAATCATGGATTAGGACTACTTATTCATGGGTAAGTATCTTCAATATTAACAGATATCTAAACGAATTTTGTTTTCGGTTAAACCGCTCTCAAATGAAAGAAAACATATTCAATAACCTAATCGGTAAAATGGTTAGCTCCGATAAAATTTATCAAACCAAATTAATATGCACTTAAATACTGACCTCTATAATTTCATTTAAGAAGCACGAAGGTAATAAAAAACCCCTATTCTTAAAGAATAGGGGTTAATTAAAAATTGGCAACGACATACTCTCCCAGATATCACTCTAGTACCATCTGCGCTATTGGGCTTAACTTCTCTGTTCGGAATG
>PHDR01000029.1 GCA_002841035.1 Bacteroidetes bacterium HGW-Bacteroidetes-12
CGAAAGGCTCAACTATTACATCTGTTGGTTCTTCTTCTATTGGTTCTGAGGCGTTGTTCGGAATTACTTTGAAAACAGTTGCCGACAAACGAGTTGTTCGTTCTATTTTTGGTGCTGGTTTGTCTGGAATTTGGTAAGTTACAGGTGGAATTTCAATAGGTCCATCATCAATTATTGTAGTTCCTGGAAGTTTTTTAATTGAATAACTTGTAGTCCATTCAAATGCTAGAAAAGTAAGCGTGCAACTAATGATTATACCAAATTGAAAAAATAACACGCTTAATCTTTCAACTTTTTTGGTTTTTTCTTGAAAATGATTCATAACTATACAATTTAGAGGGTTTATAAAATTTAATTAAATTGAGTAGTTTTACATCATGCAATCATGTTTTAGTTAGTATGATAGTATAACTCAATATTTTTAGTTTTAGTGCTTTGATGCAAAAAATAATTTTATTCCATAAAAAATGTCAATTAAAATAATTAGTTTAATAATAGCCTTATCGTTAGTTTTTATAACTTGTAAAAGCAAGGAACAAACAGCAGATAATAAACCAAAAGAAGTGATTAAAAAAGACAATAGTTTAAAATATTGCGTAGGAAAAGGTGGCGGATTTACTGGTGCTTACGAAGAGTTTATGCTTTATGAAAACGGAAAAGTTTATAAAAGAGATTTTGTGTACGAACGTGATGTGTTTAAAAAACAATTATCAGAAGTAGAACTTAATTATTTTTTAGAAAAAATAAATGAAATAGGGTTAGAAGGAATGGACATTAATCAACCTGGAAATATGAGCTATTATTTTAAAGTTAAACAAGGCGAACAAACTATAAACACAATTATTTGGGGGTCTAATTCTTACTATCCAGATAAAAAACTAGAAGCATTTCATAAAGAATTTTTTGAAAAACTGGCAAGTTTAGAATAATGTGAATATGTAGCAATGTAACAATTTAGAAATGAGGCATTAGGTGCTAGTATTGTTAGTTCGAGTAGGTTCAACGGAGCAATAGCGGAGTTGAATCGTATCGAGAACAATTTGGAAGTTATTACCCATTGCCTTTCTACTTTACAAAATTTTATGAACCTCAGACTTCCAACCTAATGAACTTTACAAAATTTCAACTCATAATCAGTTTTTATTTATTCTTATTTTCGTGCAGCAACAACGCTAATCCTCAAAAATCAACAACTATTACTATGGATAAAACAACGCATAAATTTACCAATAGTTTAGCCAAAGAAACCAGTCCTTACTTGTTGCAACACGCCCACAATCCAGTAGATTGGCATGCTTGGAACGATGAAACATTGGCTAAAGCAAAAAAGGAAAACAAATTATTGTTAATTAGTATAGGCTATTCCGCTTGCCATTGGTGTCATGTAATGGAACACGAATCGTTTGAAGATGAAGCGGTGGCAAAATTGATGAACGAACATTTTATTTGTATAAAAATAGATCGAGAAGAACGCCCCGACATCGACCAAATTTACATGAATGCAGTTCAACTCATGACAGGAAGTGGCGGCTGGCCCCTTAATTGTTTTGCGTTGCCCACAGGCGAACCCTTTTATGGAGGCACTTATTTTCAGAAAAAACAATGGATGTATTTATTAGAACAAGTAGCTAACGAATACAAAAATAATCCTCAAAAGGTAATTGATTATGCCCACGAGCTTACCGAAGGGATTAAAAAAAGTGAATTGTTGCCAAAAATTGAAAACGACAATAAATTTTCAATGGAAATTATTGAAACCAGCGTAGTTCGGTTTTTAAAAAGCATTGATTTAGAAGAAGGTGGGCAAAATAGAACCCCAAAATTTCCAATGCCTAATAATTATGAATTTTTACTCAATTATTATTATCATACCAAAAATAGTGAGGCTTTACATGCTGTTAATCTTACCCTTACAAAAATGGCTTTTGGTGGGATTTACGACCAAATTGGAGGAGGTTTTGCTCGTTATTCTACTGATTCCTATTGGAAAGCACCTCACTTTGAAAAAATGCTTTACGATAATGCTCAATTAGTAAGTTTGTATAGCAAAGCCTATCAACTAACAAAAAACGAGTTGTATAAAAATGTGGTTTACCAAACCTTAACTTTTGTGCAACGAGAAATGACTGCCAAAAATGGAGCTTTTTTTTCTGCTTTAGATGCAGATAGCGAAGGCGAAGAAGGCAAATATTATGTGTGGCAAAAAGAAGAAGTACAACAACTTTTGCAAAACAATTTTGATGTGATGGCAGATTATTACAACATCAACACCAAAGGAAAATGGGAAGGAAATTATATTTTATTACGTTCAGATGCAGATGAAATTATTGCTAAAAAACACCATATTTCTGTGGAAACTCTTAAAAAAATAGTAACGGAAAGCAATGCCAAATTACTTTCTGTAAGAGAAAAACGTGTTAAACCTGGGTTAGATGATAAAACACTTACCTCTTGGAACGCATTAATGCTAAAAGGCTATGTAGATGCCTACAATGCTTTTGGTGAAAAAGAATTTTTAGATGCGGCACTTAAAAACGCTTCTTTTCTCATCGAAAATCAAGCACGGAAAGAGGGAGGATTAAACCATAATTATAAAAATGGAACAAGCAATTTAGATGGTTATTTAGAAGATTATTCATTTGCAATAGAAGCATTCATAGCTCTTTATGAAGCCACATTTGATGAAAAATGGTTGTTTACAGCAAAAAAACTAATGGATTATAGCATTACACATTTTTATGATGAAACAACAGGTTTTTTCTATTTTACCTCTAACAATGCGAAAGGGTTAATTGCCCGAAAAATGGAACTATCCGACAATGTAATTCCTGCCTCCAACTCAAGCATAGCCAAAGGATTGTTTTTGTTGGGCGAATTTTTTTATGAGGAAGAGTACAGCAAAAAAGCCAACCAAATGCTCAAAAACATTGAAAACCAAATGCCACAATACATTGGCGGTTATTCTAATTGGGCGATGTTGTATTTAAACCAAACCCACTCTTTTTATGAAATTGCTATTTCGGGAAAAAATGCAATGCAAAAAAGGCAAGAAATAAGCCAACATTTTATTCCAAATAAATTAATTGTTGGAAGCAAAAGTGAGAGTGCGTTGCCTTTGTTAAAAGATAAATTTTTGGCTAACAATACGCTAATTTATGTTTGCTATAACAAGGCGTGCCAAAAACCAGTTGAAACAGTTGCCGAAGCGTTGGAACAAATTAAGTAGTAAAGCACTTTCATGAGTTCCTAACTTTATAAACATCCAACCATTGTTTTTTGAATTTATAAAAGTAATTTCGCACACAAATTAAAATATAACAATGGATTACATCATACAAGGAGGACAATTACTATTAAGCATCTCTATATTAGTTGTTTTGGACGAAGGAGGTCATTTTTTTGCAGCCAAGCTTTTCAAAACCAAAGTAGAAAGTTTTTATTTATTTTTCAATCCATGGTTTTCTGTGTATAAAAAGAAAATTGGCGAAACAGAGTATGGCATTGGTTGGTTGCCATTAGGTGGTTATGTAAAAATTGCTGGAATGATTGACGAAAGCATGGACAAAGAACAAATGAAACAACCGCCTCAACCATGGGAATTTCGTGCAAAACCAACATGGCAACGATTAATAATTATGCTTGGAGGTATAATTGTAAACGTAATTGTAGGCTTTTTAATTTATAGCTTTGTGTTAATGGGTTATGGTGAAAAGTTTTTACCAGCTAGTGAACTTAAAGATGGTGTTTGGTGTTTAAATGAAGCTATTACCAATGAGATAGGACTACAAAATGGAGATAAAATTATTTCTATTAATGGAGAAGTTCCCGCAACCTTCGAGCAAATGCAAGAAGAGATTTTTTATTCTAAAACTTTAGTTGTAGAGCGTAATGGCGAGCAACTTACCTTAGATATTCCTGTTGATTTAATTAATAAGCTATTAGAAGAAAGAAGAGGTCCTTTATTTGCTTATCGAATTCCATTTACTGTTGGAGGTACATTAAAAGATTTTCCTGCCGAAAAAGCAGGACTTAAACCAAAAGATAAAATTATTGGAATAAATGATGTTCCTGTTAGTTATTATGATGAGTTTAAAAGCAAACTAACTCCATATATTAATCAAACAGTAGCGTTGAAAGTGATAAGAGATGGAGAAACCATTTCACTTCCTGTTGAAATTGTAGATTCTGCTTATATTGGCGTTTCACCTTATCCTTATTCATTAAATGAATTAGAAAAAGAAGGCATTTATTCTACTACTACCGTTCATTATTCATTTTTTGCTGCATTTCCTAGAGGAATAGCCATTGCAAAAGAGAAATTAGTAAACTATTACAAACAATTTAAGTTAATGCTTAATCCAGAAACTGGTGCTTATAAAGCTATGGGTGGATTTGCAACCATAAGTAAATTGTTTGGGACAGAGTGGGTTTGGCAAAATTTTTGGGAAAAAACAGCTTGGATTTCATTGGTGTTGGCATTTATGAATTTATTGCCTATTCCGGCTTTGGATGGCGGTCATGTGATGTTTTTATTGTATGAAATGATTACCGGAAGAAAACCCAATGAAAAAATCATGGAATATGCTCAGGTGGCAGGAATGGTGTTGTTACTTTTGCTTATGATATATGCAAACACTGATATTTTTCGATTTTAATTAGTGTCTGTCTGTAAAGTCCAACTTCTAAGCAAATAACTAAAATATGCCACAGATTACACAAATTTGCACAGATTTTTTTCGCGAATTATTAATTTAAGTTTTAAAAATTATTACAAATTAAATCGCTTTTTGGCGGTTATCAATCTGCGAAAATTTGTGTAATCAGTGGCAAAAAAATGTATTGATATTCAATGAGTTTTATATTAATTATATAGGAGTTCCGTAGGTTTTAGCCCTAAAACTATGTGGTTAAAATTTGTGTTATTTGTGGTTACTAAAAACTCCCGTTAATTAACTTTCATTTGTTTACAAACTCTCTTGCTTGGATTTTTCTCAAGCTGATTTTGGCATAATTTTATGGTGAATAACATTGTTCACCAAAAATTTTAGTTATGAAGTTAATTTCCAATGTCCTATTATTAATTGCAATTATAAATATTAGCATTTTATCAGCCCAAGAAACCACCACAGGTGAGGCTGTTGATGCAGTCCTAGTTGCTAAAAACAATGTGCTGATAGTTCCGTTTGAAACTAAAATGTATTTTTCTGATATTGACAAAGATTTAAGTCAAAATAGCGACTTGAATTTTCATGAAATAAAAGCAAAGTTCAGAGCAGAGTTGGATAGGAATCTGTTTATTTCACTTAAAGAATTTTACAATCCGTTGTCATTTTATAGTATTGAACAAAGTGAGGCGATTAAAGAACTTTCTTATATATACAATTCAATTGGTTATAAATATGAAATTATTCAACCAGAAGTAGTTGAAAAAGAAAATGCCGCAAAAAAGTTATTTAACAAAGTAAAAAAGAAAGAGGCTGAACCCGAAGAAGCAAAAATTCAAAATGGAGAAATTATTTCACAGGTAGATAACCGAGAAAAATACATGAAAACTACCATTACAAATGAAAAATTAATTCCAACACTCAACAGCCAACATCAGGCAAAATACTATGTTTTCATCAATCAATTAGATATAAAAAGAAGTGCTGATGATGCCTACAAAGCTGCCGAACACCAATATAAAAGAGAAATCAAAGTACATTATACAGTGCTCGATAATGAGGGTAAAGAAGTAACATCTGGAGCAATAATTTCTAGGTTTAATTCAGGAGAAAATGACATCAATAAAATTATAAAAATTCATTTTCCGTTGATTACTGAAAAAATTGTTGCAAACATTTTAGGTCTATTACCAGAACAAGCTATCGTTAAATAAAATCCAGATGTATTTAGTAAAATCATCCTATTTTATTAAAAAATATTACTCCAATTTTGTTTGGAAAATTCCTACTGCCGAAAAAATTATCTACCTCACTTTTGATGATGGTCCAACTCCCGAAATTACCGAGTGGACATTAGCAACTTTAAAAGCTTTTAATGCCAAAGCCACTTTTTTTTGTGTGGGTTCCAATGCAGCAAAACACCCCGAAATTTTTCAGCAAATTATTGCCGAAGGACATGCTGTAGGCAATCACACGCACCACCATGTAAACGGTTGGCACACAGATAACGAAGCTTATTTAAGGAATATTAAAAAATGCGAAGAAGTTGTTATAACCAACTTGTTTCGTCCGCCTTATGGGAGAATAAAAAAATCGCAATACGAATTGATAAAAGATGATTACAAGGTAATTATGTGGGATATATTAAGTGGCGATTTTGACTCAAATACCAGTCCCGAAAAATGCTTAAGCAATGTAATAAATAACACTACTGAAGGAGCCATCATTGTTTTTCATGATAGCCTAAAAGCTGCCGATAACCTTAAATTTACTTTGCCAAAAGTGTTAGCCCATCTTGCTGAACAAGGGTATAGGTTTGAGAAATTACAACTTGCGTTTGAGTAAGAAGTCCTCAATAACCCTCGGAAAATGTTTATATTCCAATTGGTGGATTTTACGAGCAACATTTTCATAAGTATCGGTTTCGCTAACTGCACACTTTGCTTGAAAAATAATAGCTCCTTCATCATAATGTTCATTTACATAATGAATAGTGATACCCGTTTCTTTTTCTTTATTGGCAACAACCGCTTTATGAACAGCATCACCATACATTCCTTTTCCGCCATATTTAGGCAATAATGCTGGATGAATGTTGATGATTTTATTTGGAAAAGCTGCAATTAAATTTTCAGGTATTTTGAGTAAAAATCCAGCCAATACTATCAAATCAATGGCTTTATCGTTCAATAAACTTGCTAATTCGCCCGATTTTAATTGCTCAGAAGAAAAAACCACACTTTCAACAGCTAATTTTTTTGCTCTCTCCAACACAAAGGCATTTGCGTTGTTCGTAAGCATTAAAACCACTTCAGCAACAGCTTTATCTTTAAAATAGTTGGCAATATTTTCAGCATTGGAACCGCTACCAGAAGCAAAAATGGCAATGTTTTTCATTTTGCAATTATAAAGCGATAAAAGTATTAATTTAGCTCATTAAAACAATAGTGATTAGCCAAAAATGCACTAATAAAAATACAATTGGTTGGTTTTTAGTAGTTGTTCATAAAAAATGCATTCTTTTTGAACGAATATTGAAAAATAATTTGATTATGTAGAGATAAATAATTTTCTTTGCACCTTATTAACTAAAAAAATTAAAATCATGTCAGATATTACAGGAAAAGTAAAATCAATTATTGTTGACAAATTAGGCGTTGACGAGAATGAAGTAACAAATGAAGCAAGCTTTACAAATGATTTAGGTGCAGATTCATTAGATACAGTTGAATTGATTATGGAATTTGAGAAAGAATTTAACATTGCTATTCCAGATGATGAAGCTGAAAAAATTACAACTGTAGGTGATGCTATTAAATACATCGAAAACAATCTTAAATAATTAATTTAAGCACTACAAGTTATTGAGAAATTGCTTTGGATGTTTTGTTCAAAGCTTTTTCTGTTTATAATACGAATGGTAATTTTATATCTATGAAACTAAAAAGAGTTGTAGTAACAGGTATTGGGGCGATTACGCCTGTAGGGAAAACTTTCCCAGAAACATGGGAAAATCTAAAAAAGGGAATTAGTGGCTGTGCTAAAATCACACGGTTTGATGCGTCAAAATTTAAAACACAATTTGCTTGTGAGGTAAAAAATTATGATGTTGCCGATTATTTTGATAGAAAAGAAGGAAGAAAAATAGATCCTTATACTCAATTTGCTCTCATTGCTTCAAAAGAAGCAGTTGCTGATTCTAAATTGGATTTAGAGAAAATAAACAAAGACAGAGTAGGTGTTATTTGGGGGTCAGGCATAGGTGGAATTAAAACTTTTCAGGATGAAGTAACTGATTTTGTTGGTGGAGATGGTACTCCTCGATTCAATCCATTTTTTATTCCTAAAATGATAGCAGATATTGCATCAGGTCTCATCTCTATGGAATTTGGATTTAGAGGGCCAAACTTCACAACCGTTGCAGCGTGTGCATCTTCTACTAATGCCTTAATAGATGCTTTTAATTATATTCGTTTAGGAAAAGCAGATGTATTTGTAACAGGAGGTTCTGAAGCAGCTGTTTATGAAGCTGGAATGGGTGGGTTTAATGCTATGCATGCACTTTCCACACGAAATGATTCTCCAGAAACAGCTTCACGTCCTTTTGATAAAGACAGAGATGGTTTTGTGATGGGAGAAGGTGGTGCTGCTGTTATTTTAGAAGAATATGAACACGCAAAAGCCAGAGGAGCTAAAATTTATGCAGAAGTTATTGGCGGAGGAATGTCGGCTGACGCTCATCATATAACTGCACCTCACCCTGAAGGACTAGGAGCTAAAAATGTGATGTTGAATGCAATAAATGATGCGAATATTAATCCTAATGAAATTGATTATATCAATGTGCATGGAACATCAACGCCTTTAGGAGATATTGCTGAATCACAAGCAATTTTGGCCGTTTTTGGTGAGCATGCTTATGATTTAAACATAAGCTCCACAAAATCAATGACAGGACATTTGCTCGGAGCCGCAGGAGCGTTGGAAGCTATTGCAACACTGATGGCGGTGAATGAAGACATTGTCCCTCCAACCATTAATCATTTTACTGATGATGATGCTTTTGATCCGAAATTGAATTTCACATTCAATAAAGCCCAAAAAAGAATAGTTAGAGCTGCGTTGAGCAATACATTCGGTTTTGGAGGTCATAATGCTTCTATTATTTTTAAAAAATATTCTGAATAATTGGTAAATAGAATTTTTAAAAAAAAATCCCAGTATGCGTTGAAATTAGAACGCATATTGGGTTTTTATCCTAAAAATATTAATGTTTACAAACAAGCCTTTACCCATAAATCGACACTTTCTGACAATGATAAAAAAATAACTGAAAGTAATGAACGGTTAGAGTTTTTAGGCGACACAGTGCTAAGTACTGTTGTATCACATTTTTTATTTATTAAATTTCCCTTTAAGGATGAAGGGTTTTTAACGCAACTTCGTTCTCGGTTTGTTAGCCGAGAAATGCTCAATTCATTAGGTAGAAAAATAGGGTTAAGTGAATTAATTGAAAAAAAACCAGAAGAACATGCTGCTTCCATTTACGGAAATGCGCTAGAAGCTTTAATTGGAGCAATCTACATTGATAAAGGGTATAAAGTAGCTCAAAATTTTATTTATCAAAAATTAATTCATAATCATATTGACACTCAAGAAGTGATGATTAATGAAACCAATTTTAAAAGCAGAGTTATTGAATGGTGTCAAAAAGATAAACACACATTCCGATTTGAAGTAAAGGAAAATCAAGAAAAAAACATACATTTATATACCGTTGAACTCTTTTTAGACGATAAATTAGAGGGAGTTGGAATCGCTAATTCAAAGAAAAAAGCAGAACAACTTGCCTCAGAGCAATTTTATAACGAACATTTAAAAGAAATAATATAATGAGTAAAGAAACATTAATTCAAGATTGGGAAGAAGTACAATTAATGGTTAAAGAGCGTTTTGGAGAAAAACTTGATGAACAAACTATACTTTATATTATTGGATTACAGGAATTAAAAAAACAGCATAATACTTATACGAAAGAGGAAAAATTAGATATTATTCACATTGGAATTTGTACGGTATTAAGCCAATATGGGTATTATCAATCGATAGGGTTAGATGACGAAGGATGGCCTCATTTCAAAAACATTAAAAAAATTCCAAATGAAATTGAAGGTGAAAACCAAACAACACTTATCAGAAGAGGAATAATTGATTATTTTAAAGAAAATACAAAATTGTAAAAACAATTATTTTACAATAATCGTTTCATTAAAATTATTGTTTTTGCTTCGTTGACGTTTTTCTTCAATTTTTACCACTTTTTTACCACTTAACGTGTCAGTTATGATAGGTCTTAGTAATGAATCCAATCCCATTTTATAATAAACAACTTCCACATCAACAACAGCAGAAAATTCAAAAGTTAATTTAGCTTCTCCAACTTCATTTGCAAATGTAGTTTGATCCATTCTTTCCTCATCAACTATGCAAGGAGGATTTGTGCAGGGAGCAAAAGGACCATCGGTTGGCCAAGCATGAACAGTTGCTCCAGGAGCAGGCATTCCATTAGCTTCTACTACTCTAATAACAAGTGTAGGGTTTCTGTCTTTAGCACAAGAACTTAAAATAAGAATTGAAAGTAGAACGAAAATAGTTGTTAAATTTGTTTTCATGGAATATCTATATTATGTTTTTAATATTAATTCTTAATATTGTAATGAACAAATGTAAGAAATAAAATTATGATGCAAAAAAAAATAATGTTTATATTAACTATTGTAACGCTGATGAGCTTCACAATGTTACAAAAAGACAAAAAAGAAACAACTATTCTTATTTCAACTAGTTTTGGAGAAATAAAGTTAAAGTTATATAATGAAACACCTCAACACCGAGATAATTTTATAAAATTAACAAAAGAAGGGTTTTATAATGAAACGCTTTTTCATCGAATAATTCAAGGTTTTATGATACAAGGAGGTGATCCTGATTCTAAAAACGCAGCAGAAGGAAAGGCTTTAGGTAATGGCGATGTTGGATATACTATTCCTGCTGAATTCAACACAAAATTTATTCATAAAAAAGGTGCATTAGCTGCTGCTCGAATGGGAGATAATGTTAACCCAGAAAAAGCCTCTTCGGGTTGTCAGTTCTATATTGTACAAGGAAAAAAATACACCAAAGAGGATTTAGATAAAGTTGTGCAACGTAAACAAGGCAGGCTTACTTATACTGAAGATCAATATAAAATATACGAAACTATAGGAGGAACTCCACAGTTAGATATGGATTACACCGTTTTTGGTGAAGTGATTGAAGGATTAGATGTGTTAGATAAAATTGCAGCTGTTGCAAAAGACAAAAGAGATAGACCTTTAGAAGACGTGAAGATGACAGTAAAAATTATTAAATAGATTGGACAGAAGTTGGAAGATGGAAGACAGAAGTAGGTTGTTAGATGGCTTTGCACGAAAGCTCTCCCCTTGAGGGGTTTGAGGTTAAGAGAAAAATCTGCGAGGCAGATTTGGGGTTTTTTACAGAGGGGTGATGTGTTAGAAAGTTGAAAGACTTGGAAATATGAAAAAAGAAATATGAAAGAAAAAATAAACACTTTTTTAAGTGAAATTGATGCTTTTGAGGCACAAAACAAAGAATCATTAGAGGCATTTAGAATAAAGTTTTTAGGAAGTAAAAACATTACTAAAGATTTATTTAATGATTTTAAGAATGTTCCCAACGAACAAAAAAAAGAAGTAGGGCAACTAATCAATGAGATTAAAGAAAAAGCACAAGAAAAATTTGATTTTTTTCAATCAAAACTAAACGATACAATTGTTGAAGCAGAAACAAAATCAGATTTAACACGAACTGCTTTTCCAGAAAGATTAGGAAGTCGTCATCCAATTTCTCTTGTTCGTAAAGAAATTATTGAAATTTTTTCACGCATAGGTTTTACAGTTTCTGAAGGACCTGAAATTGAAGATGATTGGCATAACTTTTCTGCATTAAATTTTCCTCCTGAACACCCTGCCAGAGATATGCAAGATACTTTTTTTGTGGATTCTGAACAAGGAGAAATTGCCCTTCGCACACATACATCTTCTGTTCAAGTGCGTGTAATGGAAAATGCTAAACCTCCAATTAGAACGCTTTCACCGGGAAGAGTATATAGAAACGAAGCCATTTCTGCTCGGGCTCATTGCTTTTTTCATCAAATAGAAGGACTTTATATTGATGAAAATGTTTCTTTTGCTGATTTAAAACAAACCCTAATGTATTTCGCCAAAGAAATGTTTGGTGAAAAAACTCAAATCAGATTACGCCCTTCTTATTTTCCTTTTACAGAACCCAGTGCCGAGATGGATGTTTCTTGTTCTGTGTGCGAAGGAAAAGGATGTAATGTGTGTAAATATACCGGATTTCTTGAAATTATGGGCTGTGGCATGGTAGATCCTAATGTGCTAGAAAACTGCGGAATTGACAGCAAAAAATACAGTGGTTTTGCTTTTGGAATGGGTATAGAACGTATTGCTATGCTTAAATTTAAAATCAATGATTTACGTTTATATTCTGAAGGTGATGTGCGATTTTTGAGCCAGTTTAAGTCGGTGCTTTGATAAGGTTTTTCAAAGCTCTAGGTTTAGTTTTCTCCTCTTGAGACGCTGTACTGAGCGAAGTCGAATGTAGGAGAAGATGTTGTTCGAAGTTACGATAACAGAGAGAATACAACATCAGAGGTGTGTTTTTTGGTTTAATTCCTACTTTCTTTCCTACTTTTTATGCAATTTTATATTTCATTGCATCTACCCCATAAAACCTAAAACTTATGCAAAAAATAACATTCAAATTCAGCTACATTTTATTGGTAGCATTTATAAACACTTTTTTAATTCAATGTTCTTCACCAAACAGCGTATCTGAGGATAACAACACCCGTCAGCCAGTATTGGTTTATGCCAAAGGCGATGTGTATAAAGAAGAATGGAAAGTAGTTGACTCTCTAGAGCAAAATGGCTTAACCAAATCTGCACTTGACGAAGTAGTAAGCATTGCCAAAAAAGCTGCTGCTGAAAATAATCATGAGCAAATTGTAAAAACACTTATCGTAAAAGCTAAGTTGCAAAGTTATGTAGAAGAAAATGCTTTTGTAAAAACCCTTAACGAATTAGATAGCGTTGCTAAAGTTGCTGAATACCCCTTAAGTCCAATGCTTCACTCCATTATTGGAGAATTGTATTGGATGTATTACCAAAATAACCGATGGAAATTTTATAATCGTTCGGCTACTACCAATTTTGAAAACAACGATATTAACACTTGGGATTTGAAAAAAATTACCACCGAAACCATTAAACACTATCAACTTTCCATTAAAAACATCGATAGTTTAAAAAGAACACCTATTGAAACATTTAATGAAATTATCATTGAGAAAAACGCACGAAATTATCGTCCTACTTTATATGATTTTTTAGCTCACCGAGCCATTGATTTCTTTATGAACGAAGAACCCAACATTACCAAACCAGTATATGAATTTGCCTTAGATGATTCTTCTTACATCTTGCCCTTTACTACTTTTTCCAACTTAACCATTCAATCAAAAGATTCGCTTTCGTTAAAATATTATGCGTTGCAAACCCTGCAAAATTTGACCAATATTCACATTAACGATTCTAATCCAACTGCATTAATAGATATTGAACTAAAACGACTAAAATTTGTAAAAAGTCATGCGGCTTTCGATAATGCTGATACGCTTTATTATAAAGCTTTATCAAAATTATACATACGGTTTCCTGAAGATACTTCTTCAGCTGAAGTAGTTTATGAAATGGCAAAAGTGTATCAAGCTCGTGGAAATGCTTTTAACCCCAACGAACCTGATAAATACAAATGGGATTTAAAAACTGCCATGAATATGTGCAAAAATGCCATTAAAAAATATCCTGACACTTACGGAGCAGATTTATGCAAGCAGTTAGAAAATGAATTGAACAAAAAATCCTTAAACGTAAAAACTGAAACGGCTAATATTCCCAACCAGCCTTTAAAAGCATTAATTTCTTACAAAAATTTAGATACTGTTTTTCATAAATTGGTAAAAGTAGATTATGATGATTTTAAAAAATGGAATGAGAATAATGATAGTGAAAAAAGACTCGAAAAACTACTTTCTTCCAAATTAATGCAAGAATGGAAAACTACACTGCCCAATGATGGCGACTACAGAGAACATTCGGGAGAAATAAAAATTGATGCTTTAGAAAAAGGCTTTTATGTATTGTTAACTTCCACCACCAATGTTTTTCATTTCTATAAAGAAGCTGTTGCCCTTTCTCCATTTTGGGTAAGCAATATCAGTTACCTAACAAGAAGAAACACCAGCGAAGCCATGGAATTTTTTGTGATGGATAGAAATTCAGGAAAGCCTTTACAAGATGTTTCGGCAAA
>PHDR01000394.1 GCA_002841035.1 Bacteroidetes bacterium HGW-Bacteroidetes-12
GCCACAAAAGTAAAACTTAAAACAAAATTTATCAAACTTACCGATAATGATTTGTTGTTTATGAATGGTGGCCAAACCGAACTGATAAAAAGACTTCAGATAAAACTTGGTTTGTCTAAAGAAGAAATATATGAGATTATTTCAAACTTATAACGCAAACATTTTCATAAACAGAAACCATTAAAACCAAATAAAATGAAAAAACTAATTTTTACGCTTACCGCAACCATATTGCTTGCAGGCGGAATTTTTACAAGTTGTAACACCGCAGCCGAAAAGGTTGATAACGCAAAAGATAAATCTATTAAAGCAGATGAAGATTTCAATACGGCAAAAGAAGAATATTTGGCGGATGTTGAAAATTTTAGACGAGAAACAGACGCCAAAATTGAGGCTAACAAACAAATGATTGCTGATTTTACCGTTAAAATAGCCTCTGCAAAAAAAGATGCAAAAGCCTATTATACTGAACAAATTGCCGTATTGGAACAAAAAAACACTGCAATGAAACAGAAATTGGACGAATATGAAGTAACAGGAAAAGATAACTGGGATACATTTAAGGAAGAGTTTAGCCGGGATATGAATGATTTAGGAGTAGCCTTCAAGAACTTTACCATTAAAAACGAGTAATTAAAATAGGCAGTAGGCAAAAGCCATTAGGCAATAGCCAAAATAAGTAATAAATTAAACTTTAAAAAATATACAATCATGGGAAATCTTCTTTACACATTTGCAGTAATTTTAATTATTCTTTGGGCCATTGGATTCGTTGGTTATAGTATGGGCGGAATCATCCATATCTTATTGGTGATTGCCATTGTTGCAATTCTCTTAAGATTAATTTCAGGAAGAAGGATTTAATACCGAATATCTTTAAAAATGTCGATTATTTTCACTGTCCCAAATAGTCCCCGAAAAATCGTGAAGGCTTGAACAGGGTTTTCAATCTGCTCCTTTTAAAGTATCTCGGTATCAATACCTAATATTCAGGAACCTGGTTCGAATGTTCTCCGAAAAATCAGGCATAGCGGGATAAATTTAAAAATCCAATACGGCTTTTTAAAATACGGTCGATTTAACAAATTAATTTAGATTTTACCATAAGATATCGGCATTTTAGAATGTCGATTTTTTTGTTTACATATTTTACTCCCCTAAATGCCCTTTTCTTAATTAGCATCCAGCTAAAGATTCATCCAAACTCCATCAATATTTGTATGCCAAAAACTGAGATATATCAATACTAAAACTGATTTATATCAAAGCTTAAAATAAATAGGATCCCTATTTTTACGACAATACAATATTTAAAGGATTAGACAATTGGCCGATTTTGAATTTTTGAATTTAGATTAACTATTAAACATATTAACAACTAAACATATAAACCATGGGAAATTTATTGTACACACTTGCAGTCATCCTAATCATTCTTTGGGCCATTGGATATTTGGGATATAATATGGGCGGACTCATCCATATATTATTGGTAATTGCAGTTATTGCCGTTATTTTAAGAGTTATTCAAGGGAGAAAGATTCTTTAAAAAATAGTCCCTTTAACGGAATACATAAATATCGGAGTTTTCTAACCCCGATATTTTTATTAAGAACTTCAAACAAGGTTAAATAAATCCCATTTATTGCCTAATAATTTTCAGAAAACTTAAAACTTTATGAAATTTTTAGGATTTTATTGTTGCCGGCCTCTCCCCTCAAATCAAAAAAACAAATCATTTTTTTACACAAACATATAAAAAGCCGACCAAAAAATATTTGTGGGGTTTAACAGTGGCATAATACAAAAACAATCCTTTCCCTTTATTGGAAGTATTATAATTCAATAAGTTACAATTCAGCTTTAAAAAACAATAATCTATTTCTCTTCAGAAAACACAATGTGTGAATTATACAAATCTTCACCAAAATTGTGTAATGAAATACCTTTATAATGGACGCACCTTTGTGGCATGAAAATAATTTTCAACCCAAAAACAAAAATTATGAACTCTAAAACCCAAAAATTATGATCGCTAAAAAACTACTTACAACAATTGCATTTGCATTTGTTCTATTATTTTCAGGT